>PWLM01000023.1 GCA_003560495.1 Bacillus sp. (in: firmicutes)
ATGGCAGTAGCTGCTCTTCCAAGCTACGATCCCGGAAAGGACGTTGCGCCGAAAATAGCTTCCAAATATCCTAAGCTCACTTCTGATTATTTTCGGGAGCAGGGGGAACAGGTGGAAATTATTAAACTGAACGGATCGATTGAACTGGCACCGATTGTTGGCCTTGCAGACAGAATCGTGGATATTGTCTCCACCGGTCAGACACTCCGTGAAAATGGGCTCGTGGAAATCGAAACAATGATGCCGATTACTTCCCGCTTCATCGTGAACCCGGTCAGTTACCGGACGAAAGCTGCGCAGATTGACGAAATGGTCGACCGTCTCGCAGAAGTAGTCGGGAAGGAGGGTGTCTCGTGAAAATCATTCCTCTTACAGAGTCCCCTTCCCTGAAACGGTCGATCGATCAGGGAACAGCTGAGCAGCGACGGAGCGTGCAGGAAATTCTTGAAAACGTAAAGAAGCGTGGAGATGAAGCTGTTGCGGAGTATACGGAGAAGTTTGATGGTATTCGTCCAAAAGCCGTCCGTGTTACAGAAAAGGAACTGAAGGAAGCTGAAGAAGCTGTCCCGGAAGAGACCCGGGAGGTAATACGGGAAGCGATAAGCAACGTACGGGATTTTCATGAAAGACAGCGGCAAGAAACATGGATTACGACGAAAAAGGATGGCACGATTCTCGGACAGAAAATTACTCCGTTGGAAGCAGCCGGCGTATACGTTCCGGGTGGACGGGCTGCCTACCCTTCTTCTATTATCATGAATGTTGTACCGGCCCAGACAGCCGGGGTAGAAAGAATCGTCATGGTTTCCCCTCCGCAGAAGGACGGTACGCTCGAAAATATCGTGCTGTATACGGCGAAGGAACTCGGTGTGAAAGAGATTTATAAAGCAGGGGGAGCCCAGGCTGTGGCCGCTCTCGCCTATGGAACAGAGACAATCGCTCCTGTCGATAAAATCACCGGGCCCGGGAATATTTTCGTTGCGCTCGCCAAACAGCTCGTATACGGGACAGTGGACATTGATATGATTGCTGGGCCGAGTGAAGTAGTCGTTCTGGCAGATGAAACCGGAAACGCGGAGTTTATTGCTGCTGATCTCCTCAGCCAGGCGGAACATGATCCAATGTCGTCCTCCGTTCTTGTAACAACGAGCCGAAAGCTTGCAGAAAAAACCGCGGCAGAAATAGAAAAGCAGCTGGAAACCCTTCCGAAAAAAGAAATCGCAGGTGCTTCCGTGCAGGATTACGGAGCTGTCTACACAGCGGAAACAATGGAGGAAGCTGTCCGGGCCGTTAATGAACTGGCGCCGGAGCACTTGGAAATCCATACGGAAAAGCCGTGGGATCTTGTCGGAGAAATACGGCATGCCGGAGCTATCTTTCTTGGGGAAAACAGCTCGGAACCGGTTGGTGATTATTTTGCGGGACCGAACCATGTGCTGCCGACCAACGGAACAGCCCGCTTTTCCAGTCCATTAAACGTGGAAGATTTCACGAAAAAATCGAGTATTATTTCATACAGTGAGCAGGCGCTGCAGGAAAACGGAAGAAAAATTGCTGCTTTTGCCCGTCTCGAAAATCTGGAGGCCCACGCACGTGCGGTGGAAATCCGGCTGGAGAAAGGAGAATCCAATGGAAAAACGTCAGGCAGATAAAATCAGGGAAACGCAGGAAACGCAGATCCGCCTCGCTTTCAATATCGATGGAGAAGGCCGGTCAGACTTAAAAACGGACGTGCCGTTTATGACACACATGCTTGATTTGTTCACACGCCACGGCTTGTTTGATATGACCCTGGAAGCCCGTGGAGATGTAGAAATTGATGATCATCATACAACAGAGGATATCGGTATTGTACTTGGTTCAGTCCTTCAGGAAGCGCTTGGAGACAAAAAAGGAATCCGCCGCTACGGCTCTGCCTTCGTTCCGATGGATGATGCGCTTGCCCACGTCGTTGTCGATTTGAGCAACCGCCCGCACTTTGTGCTGCGCGGGGAAATTCCTCACAGAAAGCTCGGTACATTTGATACCGAACTGATCGAGGAGTTTCTCTGGAAGCTGGCGCTGGAAGCCCGGATCAATCTGCACGTGAATGTTCACTATGGAACGAATGCACACCACGTAATAGAAGCTGTTTTTAAAGCACTCGGACGGGCGCTTGACGAAGCCACGCAGCTGGACCCACGGGTAAAAGGTGTGCCGTCCACGAAAGGAAGTCTTTCATGATAGGGATAATCGATTATGGTATGGGGAACCTTCACAGTGTAACGAAAGCGCTGGAGCGTCTTGGCTACGAGCCGTTTCTTTCTGAGCATGCCGAAGAGCTGGCCAAGGCAGATATGCTGATTCTTCCTGGGGTCGGTTCTTTTAAAGATGGAATGGAAGAACTTGAAAAACGCGGTCTGGATACGTTTATTAAGCAGTGGACGGAAAGCGGCAATCCTCTGCTCGGTATTTGTCTCGGGATGCAGCTCCTGTTTGAAGAAAGTGAGGAAAACGGCCGCACAGCCGGACTGTCACTTCTTCCCGGGCGGGTCGTTCATTTTCCTGCCGGTAAATACAAAGTACCTCATATGGGCTGGAACCAGCTGATTTTTCATAAACCGCAGCATCCAATGCTGTATCAGGTGGAGGAAGGACACGTTTACTTCGTACATTCTTATTTCGTTAAGGCATCCGACAAAGATATTTTGATTGCCTCTGCCGATTATGCAGATCAGGAAGTAGCGGCTGTCGTAGGACGCGGGAAAATATGGGCGACCCAGTTTCATCCTGAAAAAAGCAGTTCTGTCGGCATGAGCATGCTTAAAAACTTTGTGGAGCAGAAAGGTGGCGTTCCGGTTGACTGAATTTACTATTTATCCGGCAATTGATATGCGCGGTGGAAAATGTGTCCGTCTGCTGCAGGGAGATTACAATCAGGAAACGGTGTATGGCGATTCCCCGTTTCATATGGCGGAAACGTTTGTGGAAAAAGGAGCGTCCTGGATTCACATGGTCGATCTGGACGGGGCAAAACAGGGGAGCCCGGTAAATCATGAGCAAGTTATCCGGGCAGCCAAAGAGCTGAAGGCGGACATTCAGATCGGAGGAGGCATCCGCAGCGAAGCCGACGCGGCTCTGTATCTGGAAGCAGGTGTTGCCAGAATTATTCTCGGAAGCTCCGCTATATCCGATCCCGATTTTGTGCGCGGCATGCTGAAAAATTACGGCGGGCAAAAAATTGCGATCGGTATCGATGCCCGTGACGGGCTGGTAGCCACCCACGGCTGGCTGCAGACGTCGGAAGTGCGGGCGGAAGAACTTGGGCAGGAACTGGCGGAAGCTGGGGCAGAAACATTCATCATGACGGACATTTCCCGTGACGGCATGATGAGCGGACCGAACGTGGAAGCGATTGCGGGGCTCGGCCGGGCCACGAAAAAGCAGGTGATCGCTTCCGGCGGCGTAAGCAGCATGGAGGATCTCCGTCAGCTGGCATCCTACAAGGACAGCGGCATTTCCGGTGCGATTATCGGGAAAGCGCTGTACACGGACAAAATCAGTCTGGAAGAAGCGGTCCGGGAGGTGGAGAAATAGTATGCTGACAAAACGCATTATTCCCTGTCTGGACGTAAAAGAAGGACGCGTCGTAAAAGGCGTTCAGTTCGTAAACCTCCGCGACGCCGGAGACCCGGTGGAACTGGCTTCTTTTTATGATGAACAGGGAGCTGATGAGCTCGTTTTCCTCGATATTTCGGCTTCCCACGAAGGACGGGAGACGATGGTTGATGTGGTGGAAGAAGTTGCCGGCAGACTGGCAATTCCTTTCACAGTTGGAGGCGGCATTAACTCTCTCGAGGAAATGAAGCGGATTCTAAGGGCCGGAGCGGATAAAGTGTCGCTTAATACAGCAGCACTGCTGCGGCCGGAGCTGATTCGTGAAGGAGCGGACTTTTTCGGTACACAGTGTATTGTTCTCGCAGTTGATGCTAAATGGGAGGATGAACTGAACTCCTGGAGGGTCTACACCCATGGCGGACGAAATCCGACGGACCGGGAAGTTGTCGAATGGGTCCAGGAGGCCGTAAGTCTCGGTGCCGGAGAAATTCTTCTGACAAGCATGGATAAAGACGGGGAAAAAACAGGGTTTGATGAAGCGCTGACGAAAATGGTCAGTGAAGCAGTAACGGTACCTGTCATCGCCTCCGGCGGGGCCGGAGATAAACAGCATTTCGAAACGGTATTTCACCAGGGGAAAGCAGACGCAGCCCTTGCAGCATCCATCTTTCACTACCGGGAAACGTCGGTAGCAGAAGTGAAAGCCTACTTAAAAGAAAAGGGGATAGCCATCCGATGATATCTACAGACGAACTTTCTTTTGACGAAAAAGGGCTGGTTCCTGCCGTGGTGCAGGACGGGACAACAAAAGAAGTGCTGACACTTGCCTACATGAATAAAGAATCCCTGGATAAAACGATTGAAACAGGGGAAACGTGGTTTTACAGCCGCTCCCGTCAGGAACTGTGGCATAAGGGAGCTACCTCCGGAAATATACAGAAAGTAATGGAAATCCGGGTCGACTGCGATCAGGATGCACTTACCGTATTCGTTGAACCGGCGGGGCCTGCCTGTCATACCGGCGCGGTAAGCTGCTTCTATGAAACGCTATGGGAGAGTGAAGAAAAGCCGGCAGAAAAAGAAGCACGATTTGCTATTATCGAAGAACTGGAAGCGCTGCTCGCTGTCCGGGAACAGGAAAAACCGGAAGGATCCTATACGACTTATCTTTTTGAAGAAGGAGTCGACAAGATTTTGAAAAAAGTAGGAGAAGAAGCTTCTGAAGTTATCATAGCGGCCAAAAATCGTGATAAGCAGGAGTTAACGTGGGAAAGTGCTGATCTTCTCTATCACTGGCTCGTGCTGCTTCAGGAGCAGAAACTCCCGCTCGACGATGTGCTGAACAGGCTGAAAGATCGTCACAGCGGCAAAAAAGACGTATAGTGATGAATTCTCTGACGGTGCTTTTTAAACCAGTCGAAAGCAGACAGGAAAATCCAGAGTGTTGATTAAGTCTTGATTTCAGAATAATGATTCTTCTGAGCGTATAGATTTCTCCTGCACTCCCGAGCCTGCCGTGGGGCTCGTCGTCAGCTGTTTGCCCTGCGGAGGCGAGAGCAGGGAAACGTATACGCATGTATAAAAAACACTTTATAAACAGCCTGAAAACAGCCCCCCGCTGCCACAGAAGGGGGCTGTTTTATCTTAAAAAAGTTTTAACCGGATCGGAAAGAGGCGGGTTCATTTGTTACGGAGGGGAATCCCCCAGGGGGAGGCATTTCCTTAAATTGTACATGAAGAATCATTTTATAATTTGCTGCAGCGAAGTTTTTTGTACGCAGCCGCTGTTTAAAACAGTTTATTAAGTGCATTTACATATTATGAACAAAGGATCATTATTAAGATTCGGATAAACATGCTATAATCGAATGCGTGATTCAAGATAGAAAGGGATATACTTACTTATGACAACTACTGAACCAGCTTCTCCCCGGAACTTTCGGGAAAAAATACAGCATCTTGTACTGCATCCGGCGTTCCAGCCGACGATTATTGCGGTAATTATATTGAACGGTCTGGTGATCGTGGCAGAATCCTACCGTCCGGGAAACGAAGTTCTGCTGCTGCTCGATACGATTATCGTCTGGATTTTTGTAGTGGAACTTATACTGAAACTAACCGGCCTTGGAATCAAAGGATACTTCTCAGAAGCATGGAACATTTTTGATTTTACGATTGTCGCACTCAGCCTGGCTTTTTATAATACGCCGCTTGTCAGTGTGCTTCGTCTTATCAGGGTGCTGCGCCTGATCCGTATGATACCGGCAATTCCGGCACTGCGGAAAATCATTGATTCCCTCATGCGTTCCCTGCCGGCTCTTACAGGTATTCTGGGACTGACGACGCTCATATTCTCGATTTACGCGATTATAGGTACTACCTTTTTCCGTGGTGTCCTGCCGGCTGAATTTTTCGGCTCTTTCCATAGTTCTCTGTTCACACTGCTTCAGGTCGTGACGTTTGAGTCATGGGCGAGTCAGGTAGCTAGACCGATTATTGCAGAAATTCCGTGGGCATGGTTTTATTTTGTTTCTTTTATTATCATCGGGGCACTTGTCATTTTAAATCTTGTTGTTGCGGTCATCCTTGATTATCTTGGCCACGAGGATGAGGAAGCCCAGCAGAAGCACATGGTAAAGATGCAGGAGGAAAACGAAGCTCTCCGCAGAGACGTCCAGGAAATTAAAGAGCTGCTTATAGCGCAGCAGAAAAATAATAAATAGTATAAAAAGCTGTTCCGGATTAATAGTTTCCGGAACAGCTTTTTATTTTACTGATAAAAATGTTATTCTGCTTTTTTCTTTTGAATTTCGCGGTCTTCTTTAATAAGGTCTGCAGTCAGCTGTCCGGATAGGGTGACCATTGGTACACCGCCGCCCGGGTGGGTGGAGCCGCCGCTGAAGTAGAGGTTTTCGTAAAGCGAGCTTCTTGCCGGGATTTTAAATCCACCGTTGGTACCTTTGTCTGCGGCGATTCCATAAATAGATCCGCCGTTGGAACCGTAAAGTTCCTCAATAGTGTCCGGCGTAAATTCATACTCGAATTCGATCGACTCACGCAGTCCGTCAAGTCCCATCCGCTCCAGTTTATCAAGTACAACCTCTCTGTATTTATCCCAGTCCGCTGTTTTCTTCAGCGCGGTCTTTGGCGGGACGTGGGTGAGAACGAAGAGGTTTTCCTTCCCTTCCGGAGCCTGCGAAGGATCGGACTTAGCAGAAACTCCAATATAAATCGTCGGATCATCAGCGGGCACTCCTTTCTCAAATATCTGTTTGAATTCTTTTTCCGGATCTTCTGAAAAGAAGAAGTTATGATGGTCCAGCTGTGGGAATTTCCGGTCTGTTCCGAGAAGAAGCACCGTGCCGGAAACGGTCGGACTGTATTTTTTCGTCAGGGCTTTAAGTTCTTTTTTTGCCCTCCCTGTATTTGGAAGGAGTGTTTTGTACGCTGGTATAGCTTCCAGATTGGAAACAACGACATCTGCAGGATAGTGGTCTCCGGACTCTGTTACTACACCGGCTGCTTTTCCATTTTCAATATGGATGTGGGAAACCGGCTCGCTTGTTTTCACCTCGGCACGCAGTTCATCCAGCACCTGTTTCATTCCGAGAGCAATGTTGTACATGCCGCCTTTAACGTAATGAATGCCGAGACCGAGCTGCACGTAAACAAGCTGATTAAGAATGGCGGGGGACTGATACGGATTGGAACCTACATACATAACGAAAAAGTTAAAAAGCTGTTCGAGATGCTTGTTGTTGAAATGTTTTTTTGTGCTGTCCGCCACTGTATGAAAAGGATCCATCGCCATCAGTTCTTTCAGCGTGTGCTGCTGCTTCAGATCTTTTAAATCGGCAATGCTCGTTTTGTAGAAGCTTTTCATACAGAGTTCGTACATTTCTTCGGAATAGGTAAGAAACCTCATGAAGGAGCCGCCGGGATCATCTTTCACTTTGCGCATTTCATTCAGCATTTCCGGTATATCGGACGAAACGTTAATCGAGGTTCCGTCTTCGTAAAAAGTCCGCCACTGCGGTTCAATCCGGACAATGTCCATGTAGTCATCGACATTCCGATGAACACTTTTGAAAAGCTGTTCGAGAACCCAGGGCATGGTAAGGATAGAAGGACCGGTGTCGAACGTAAATCCTTTACCACTGCGGCGGTTCAGCTTGCCGCCGATATTTTCATTTTTCTCAAGAACGGTTACATCATAACCGTCTCCGGCAAGACGAACAGCGGCCGAAAGCCCGCCGAGTCCTGCACCGATAACTACTGCCTTTTGTTTAACTGTCATTGCTAAGCACCTCCAAATGAATTAAAAACGGCTGATTAAACCGCTGTACTGCTAATAAATAAAAGGGACAAGGCGGTATCTTGTTTTCAGCCATTTTTCGTAGGAAGGGCCGAAAGACTGGGTAAGCATCTTTTCTTCCAGGTGTATACGCCGCATGAGAAAAGGAAGAAAAAAAACAGCAGTGAGAAGAAGTCCTGCCCAGCTTCCCATATAAACAGCAAAGCCGGTAACAATACTGAACAGTCCCGTGTACAAAGGGTGTCTCAGCCTTCGAAAAGGGCCGCTGCTGACAATTCTGTCTCCTTCACGAACCTGCACGTCCCTTGTGAACTGCCGGCCAAGATGGATGATTCCCCAGTAGCGGAGAAAAATTCCTGCCCCGTATAAAAAAAGGCCGGCTGTCACAAGGATGGTTGAAGAAAATACCGCGGTGCCTGTTTCACGGCTGAGCACCGAAACAGCAGCTATAGAAGCTGTTGCTGCCATCAGCCATGGAAACGATGAAGCTTCGTCCTCGTCTCCGCTGAGCCGGCTTCTGAAGATAAAGAACTCCAGTATCCAGAGAATTGATAGTGCTGTAAAAAAAATATCGAGCATACTCCATCCACCGCCTCCGTTACTTTATGTAATTGATCTGTGATGTTCCAGGGTGCCCGCATGCTGATATAAGTATTGGCAGCCCTTGATAAAGCAGAATTTTCTGCGGAAAACGTTTCTCTTTAATATACCCTGCACGAGAAATTAATAATCCTGAAACTGGAATTTGCAGTTTAAATAACTGAGATCAAGGTGTCTGGGGCTCTGCACCTGATGCGGGGGAAAGCTGAAGGTCTCGTAAGCTGCGTTTCTGCAATAATGCTTAAGCAGCAAAAAGATTGGAAACAACAGGAAGATCCATTGTGAGGTATTCGTGTGCATGTTATACTTCTATAGGACAAAAATGATGTTTCTTTTTCCGTTATGTGTTACCATGCATTGTCTCTTCAGAATATTCCGTTTCAGGAAAAGAGCATCGAAAAACATTTAAAATTTATTCATGTAGAAAACGCGGTGCTGTCAGTACAAATGGCAGTTCTTCTTTCTGACAAAGCAAGATAAACAGATATAATGAATAAAGTAATGCTGCTGTTAAGGCAGGTTTGGACTTATAAAAAGATGATGATTATAAAGGGCTGATTGTAAGTGAATGGAGGGTTTTAAAGCATGAATGATGTCCAGGATAATAAAGCTGAAGTAATTCCTTTTATGCAGGAAGGCAGCTTTTTTTATAAAAAAGGAATAGAGGCTTATCAAAATAAAAAGGTGGACCGTTCTCTCCACTACATTAAAAAAGCGATTCAACTGGAGCCGGAGGAACCTGTCTTTCTCTGTCAGATGGCTATTGTTCTATCTGAGGAAGGGGATTATGAGGCTTCCAACCAGTGGCTGAATAAAATTAAGAACGACGTAGATCCTTATATGAGTGAATGCTACTTTTTTCTTGCCAACAATCAGGCACATACCGGGGAGTTCCAGGAGGCGAAAGAAAACGTGGAAATCTACCTGGAAATGGATCCTTCCGGAGATTTCCAGGAGGATGCAGAAGCACTGCTGTCTCTTCTCGAATCAGAACTCGGCAGCATAAATAAAAGAAAAGACAGCGACGATCCTTTTTATTCAAAGGCTGCTCTTCTCCTGCATGAAAATGAGCTTGGGGAGGCAGAGGAAGAAATAAGAAAATTGATCGCTGCGAAACCTGAGTCCTGGGATTTTTATGCACTTCTCGCAGAAGCTCTATGGAAACAGGGGAAACTGGAAGAAGCCGGACGGATTCTGCAGGATCTTCTGTCAAAAGAGAATCCTCCTTTATCAGCCTACTGTCAGTATACAGCCTTTCTCACGAAAACAGAAAGTGAACAAGCCGCCGGATGGACGGATATGCTGAAGCAGATTCATCCATTGAACATTTGGGAAAGGTATCTGACCGGAAGAGCTTTATACACGGCCGGAGAATATGAAGAAGCATACCAGCTTTTAAAAGATGCTGTGCCGCCGGATTATCCGGTATATATCCACCAGCTGGCAGTAACTGCGTCGAGGAGCGGCCGGTTCGAAAGGGCAGTACAGCTGTGGAACCGGCTGGCAGGACTTCAGCCGGAATACCGGGAAAAAGCTCTTGAGCTGGCAGCACGAGCAGAAAAATCTCTTGTTCCGGAAGAGCAGGACAAGGATTGGATGCTTAAACGATAAAGCAAGTATGATGCGAGCAGATTAATAGACTTCTTCTGCCGTGGTGCGTAGGATAAAAGATAGAGATTTGATAAACTTATGAAAGATTTTATTAGGAGTGTGACAACATGGGTGAAGAAAAAATTTATGATGTGGTAATTATTGGTGCTGGACCTGCAGGAATGACTGCCGCTGTTTATACTTCCCGGGCCAACCTCTCCACAGTCATGCTGGAGCGGGGGATGCCGGGTGGACAGATGGCCAATACGGAAGACGTGGAAAACTATCCGGGATACGATCATATTCTCGGACCGGATCTGTCCAATAAAATGTTCGAGCATGCAACGAAGTTTGGGGCAGAATACAAATATGGGGATGTAAAAGAAATTATCGACGGCAAGGAGTTTAAAACGATCGTGACAGGAAGCGGAGAAATTAAAACCCGTTCCATCATCATCACGACAGGTGCCGAATATAAAAAACTTGGCGTGCCGGGTGAAGAGGAGCTTGGCGGCCGTGGTGTTTCCTACTGTGCCGTCTGTGACGGAGCCTTCTTCAAGGAAAAAGAGCTGGTCGTCGTCGGCGGAGGGGATTCTGCAGTAGAAGAAGCTGTTTACCTCACCCGTTTTGCAAGCAAAATAACCGTAGTTCACCGCCGGGGGGAACTGCGCGCTCAAAAAATTCTTCAGGACCGTGCTTTTGCCAACGATAAAATTGACTTTATATGGAATCATGTCGTCAAAGAAATTAACGAAGAAAACGGCAAAGTGGGAAGTGTGACGCTCGTAAACAAAGAAGACGGAAGCGAGCGGGAATTCAAAGCCGACGGAGCATTTATTTACATCGGAATGCTTCCGCTGAATACTCCATTCCTTAACCTGGGGATTACAAATGACGAAGGGTATGTTGTAACAGATGAAAGTATGGCAACGGAAGTGCCGGGTATTTACGCAGCGGGAGATATCCGTGATAAATCGCTCCGTCAGATCGTAACAGCAACCGGTGATGGAAGCATTGCTGCCCAGGGCGTGCAGCATTATGTGGAAAACCTCATGGAAGAACTGGAAGCAGGTAAAGAAAAGAAAGAATCTGTTTAATAAACAGACACTGATATATCTGTGTGTCGATACACGGGGCCTGCGGCTTCTGCACCTTCTGGGGAAACTCGATAAAGTGGAGGAGGGGGTCTAAAGTAACGGGTTCTTAATCCTCTTGTAACCTGGACGAAATAAAAGTACTATATACTTCAGATAGTAATTGACCCCCCTTTTATATGTTTCCTGCGCGGCCTCCCCCTTCAGGCCGCGCCTTTTTTTGTGCAATTCCCCCTCTTTTTTCCTAAGTACAGCTTTTGTAGTATACTGGAAACAGATTTCAAGACAGAGAAAGAGGTGGATGGGATGCAGCGGATTACGAACTGCGTGATTCAATATGAAGGCCGGATTTTACTGTTGAAAAAACCGAGAAGAGGCTGGTGGTACCCTCCGGGAGGAAAAATGAAACACGAGGAGCTTCTTCCGGAAGCGGTCGAAAGGGAAGTGTACGAGGAAACTGGACTGACCGTACGCAAACCGGAACTCCGGGGTATTTTGACACATCTTGTTCTGGATGAAGAAACATATCTTGAAAAAAGAACGATGTTTTTATTCGAAGCACACTCATTTAATGGAACAGTCCGCCAAAAATCTTCGGAAGGTGAACTTGCCTGGGTTTCTGCGGAGGAACTGAATACTCTTGAAATGGATGAAGCGGACCGCGCAGTAATAAAAAGCATGCTGGAAAATGAAGGGATGCTTTACGGTACTTTTATTTACGATAATCACCGGAGTCTGCAGGATTATAAACTGGAGATTAATGGAAGGCGTATACAACAGGGAGCAGATGGGGGAAGGTGACGCAGATGGAAAGAACTATTTTAGAGAAAAAAGAAATCGAATTAGTTATTATTACGGGGATGTCGGGAGCTGGAAAAACGGTAGCTGTCCAGAGTTTCGAGGATATGGGCTATTTCTGTGTAGATAATCTTCCCCCGGCGCTCATTCCTAAATTTATCGATCTCGTGGAAAATTCAGATGGTTCCATGCAGAAAGTGGCACTCGTTATTGATTTGAGAGGAAGAGAATTTTTTGATCAGCTGTTTGAAGCTATCAATATTGTTGCCGAAGAATCAAAAGTTACGCCGCGCATTCTTTTTCTGGATGCAGAGGACGAAGCACTCGTCCAGCGCTATAAAGAAACGAGAAGGTCTCATCCACTATCTGATAATAACTCCCCACTGGCAGGTATTCAGGTAGAAAGGGAAATGCTGGATGACCTGAAAGGCCAGGCACAGGTAATTATCAATACGACGGGATTGAAGCCTCTGGAGCTTAGAGAGCGTATTTTAAGTCACTTTGCCTCCGATCAGAAAGAAACGTTCCACGTTCATATTCTTACTTTCGGGTTCAAGCACGGGCTGCCGATCGATTCCGATCTCGTGTTTGATGTCCGTTTCCTGCCGAATCCGCATTACATTGATCATATGCGCCCACAGACCGGACTGGATAAGGAAGTATCCAACTATGTTTTAAAATGGGGAGAAACGAAAAAATTCATTGAAAAACTTGATGATCTTCTTCAATATATGCTTCCTCATTATCAAAGGGAAGGAAAAAGCCAGCTGATTATTGCGATAGGATGTACGGGAGGAAAGCACCGTTCTGTTACTCTCGGCGAGTATTTCCAGACGAGGCTGACCAGCCTCGGCTATCGCACATCTGTCACACACCGTGATGTGGAAAAAGGCAGGAAGGAAAAATGAAAAGGGCCAACGTTTGCGTAATAGGCGGTGGAACCGGTCTTTCTGTTCTCCTTCGCGGTTTAAAAACCTTTCCAGTGGATATCTCGGCCATTGTCACTGTCGCTGACGATGGGGGCAGCTCGGGACGTCTCCGTAAAGAATTGAATATTCCGCCGCCGGGGGATATAAGAAATGTCCTTGTCGCTTTATCTGAAGTGGAACCCCTGGTGGAAGAACTTTTCCAGCACCGCTTTGACGACGCAGCCGGTCTGACAGGGCATTCTCTTGGAAATCTGCTGCTCGCAGGAATGAGCCGTATCACGGGGGATTTTGCCCAGGGAGTGCAGGAGATCAGCCGGGTACTTAACGTGAAAGGGAAAGTTATCCCGGCATCCAATGACCATATAACGCTTTCAGCTGAGTATACGGATGGTTCTATTGTACGTGGAGAATCGAATATCCCGCTTGCCGGCAAGCCGATACGAAGGGTTTATCTGGAACCTGAGTCGCCCCGTCCCATGCCCGAAGCGGTTTACGCTCTGGAGCAGGCCGATCTGATTGTCCTCGGACCCGGCAGCCTTTATACTAGTATTATTCCTAGTCTTCTTGTTCCAGGCATGAAAGAAGCTCTTTTAAATTCCAAAGCGAGAACGGTTTACATTTGCAACGTCATGACCCAGCCGGGAGAAACGGATCATTACAGCGTGGCAGACCATATTCAAGCTATAAACAAGCACGCAGGAGGAAAAGTTGTCAATTCTGTTCTTATAAACAGCCAGAAAGTTCCCGGCGATTTTGCGGCTGTATATGAAGAACAGGGAGCATCCCCTGTAGAAGTGGATGAAGACAGACTGAAGCGAATGAATGTGCAGGTTATCGCGGACGAGCTCGTAACAACGGCTTTTGGGGCTGTCCGGCATGATGCAATGAAAGTCTCTCAGCGGCTTGTGTCATTATTGTAGGGAAACAGAGGGGAGGGACTACTATGTCGTTTGCATCCATGACGAAAAAAGAATTGACGCAGCTGGAATCGGACGACTGCTGCATGAAAGCAGAGCTGGCTGCGCTCGTAAGAATGAATGGGGCAGTGTCTCTCAGAAACATGCAGGTATCTCTTGATATCCAGACAGAAAATGCTGCGATCGCCAGAAGAATTTATACGCTCTTGAAAAAAATCTACGACGTGCACGTAGAACTGCTTGTACGTAAAAAAATGAGACTTAAAAAAAATAATGTGTATGTGGTCCGTTTATCGCGGGGAGCACGAGAAATTCTGGAATCATTGAAAATTGTTGATGAATCGTTTGCTTTCACCAGGGAGATCGACAAGGAACTGCTGAAGAATACGTGCTGCAAAAGAGCCTATCTAAGAGGAGCTTTTCTTGCAGGAGGTTCAGTAAATCATCCGGACACCGCCTCGTATCATCTGGAGATATTTTCTTTTTATGAAGAGCATACCCGTTCCTTAATTAAGCTCCTGGAAGAGTTTGATCTTCCTGCCAAGATGATTGAACGGAAAAAAGGCTTCATTCTCTATTTGAAAGAAGGCGAAAAAATCAGTGATTTCCTGAACGTGATTGGGGCACATCAGGCTCTTCTCCGGTTTGAGGATACCCGGATCATGAAGGACATGAGAAATTCTGTGAACCGGCTTGTGAACTGCGAAACGGCTAATTTAAACAAAACTGTCGGTGCTGCAATGCGCCAGGTGGAGAATATTCGTTTTATTCGTGATGAAACCGGGCTTGAGGCGCTGCCTGATAAATTGCAGGAAGTGGCAGAGCTCCGGATTGAGCATCAGGACATTACCCTGAAAGAACTCGGGGAAATGCTTAAAGGCGGTCAGGTGAGCAAGTCCGGAGTAAACCACCGCCTGAAAAAGATAGAAGAATTTGCTGATAAACTCCGGTCAGGGGAAAAGGTTTGATTCCCCTGACCTTCATTCTTCAAAAAAATGAAAGCGTTTCTATTATTATGAGCTGAAGTCCGGTGCTTCCTGAGTATGCATAAAGCTCCGCCGGCGTCGGAAAGAAGCGTTCACGAAAATTAACAAATATACAGGAGGAGATAAGGAATGATCGAAAAAACAGTTACCGTAAAGCGCCGGGCCGGACTGCAGGCACGGCCGGCAGCGTTATTTGTCCAGGAAGCGAATAAGTTTAATTCAGATATATTTATTGAAAAAGACAATAAAAATGTCAACGCAAAGAGCATTATGGGTATTATGAGTATTGCGGTGGGAGCAGATAAAGAAATTGTGATTAAAGCAGACGGACCGGATGAAGAAGAAGCGATGACCGCACTAGTTGCTTTTGTAGAAAAAGAGGAATAGGCGGGACGGGTACATACTTTATACGGAGCGGACTGCAGCTTGTTGTTCCAAAATAACAGCGGTGAATTTAACACAACCATGAAAAAGACCCGGCAGAATTTTCTCTGCCGGGTCTTTTTTACAGTGGTGCGGATTAAACCTTTTGGGACTTATCCATTACTTCGTCGATAAGGCCGTAGGATTTCGCTTCCTGAGCACTCATGAAGTTGTCGCGGTCTGTGTCCCGGCTGATTGTTTCAATTGTCTGGCCGGTACGTTCCGCCAGAATTTCATTCAGCTTTTCACGCATACGGACAATACGCTTCGCGTGAATTTCGATGTCAGAAGCCTGACCCTGAGTACCGCCGAGCGGCTGGTGGATCATAACTTCACTATTAGGGAGGGCGTAACGCTTACCGGGCTCGCCGGCAGCAAGAAGGAAAGCTCCCATGGAAGCCGCCATACCGATGCAGATTGTCTGCACGTTCGGCTTAATAAATTGCATTGTGTCATAGATTGCCATTCCTGCGGAAATCGATCCTCCCGGGCTGTTGATATAAAGAGAAATATCTTTATCGGGATCGTCAGCAGTCAGGAAGAGCAGCTGGGAAACGATAGAGTTGGCAACGTTATCGTCAATTCCGGAACCGAGCATAATAATCCGGTCTTTCAGGAGACGTGAATAAATATCATAAGCACGCTCTCCACGGTTTGTCTGTTCAATAACTGTAGGTACTAAGTTCATGAATAATCCTCCTCTTATTTTAGCGAAATCGCGGTTCATTTCATTTATACAGAAGCGCACCGTTATGTACATATCATAACGTTAAAGGTCAATGAAGGTCAAATATTTTACCGGTGATTTCTGAATAGAAAAGAACCGGAAAGCTTACCGCTTTTCCAGGGTGGGTCTGTTTTGGACCGCTACTATCTATTCGCCGGCAGAGAGGGAGAATCCTTCTGCGGAAAAAACAGAAACACCATTACTCATGATAACCGTTTCTTCAAAAACTCAAACACTATATATATATGATAAAATAGGCAGTAACGAATGGAACGGATGAGGGGGTGTGCGCACATGAATATGGATTTCAGTCTGATTCAGCAGCAGTCAATGAAACTTGTAATGACAAATGAACTTCGGCAGGCCATTACAATGCTTCAGTATTCTGTCCATGAACTTCAGGATTATCTGCAGGAACAACAGCTGGAGAATCCGCTTATCGAGCTTCAGGAACCGGAAAACAGCGGGGATTCGGGCGGGAAAATGCTTTCCAGCTCCTATAATTCCCAGGAACATTCGTTGTCACCGCTCGACTTTTTGACTAACGAAGACGAAGGGCTTCAGGATTATCTGCTTTCCCAGCTGCGCATTCAGCCGCTGGATAAACTGATGTATTCGACTGTCTCTTATCTTGCACTCAGTACAGACGAAAACGGATATCTTGCGCACTCTCTTGAAGAGCTTGCAGAAGCGCTCGGGGAACCGCTCGAACGGATGGAAGAAGGACTGGCGCTGCTTCAGAACCTGGAACCTTCCGGAGTTGGAGCCCGGTCATTGAAAGAGTGTCTTTTAATACAGCTCCGCCATACTCCTGTTGAAGATCCTCTTGCAGAGCATATTGTCGAGAAACATCTGGATCTTCTTGCACGAAAGCAGCTGAAGCAGATAGCCAGGGAGGAAGGAACTTCTGTCGTAGATGTACAGCAGGCGGCAGACTTTATCCAGACGCTCAACCCCAAGCCGGGAGCAGCCTTCTATCAGGGACCGGCAGAGTATATTACACCGGATGCTGTGATCGAGAAAACTTCTTCAGGGTGGACCGTGAGTCTGAACGGAGCCGGACTTCCGCAGATGAAAATGAACAGGGAATACGAACAGCTCCTGCGAAAGGAAAAAGAAGACGTCCAGCAGTACTTAAAACAGAAGCAGGAGCAGTTTGAGTGGATTAAAAAAAGCATCGCCCAGCGGCAGGATACGATTCTGCGCGTGACGAAAGCGATTGTAGAGCACCAGCACGACTTTCTAGAAAAAGGGCCGGAATATGTAAAACCACTGACACTGCGGATGATCGCTGAAAAGCTTGACATTCATGAATCCACGGTTTCACGCGCTGCGACGAGAAAATATGTCCAGACGCCGCGCGGGCTTTTTGAACTGAAATATTTCTTCCAGTCGGGAATTCAGCGTCAGACAGGGGAGGACCAGTCGGCAGAAAGAGCCAAAATATACTTGAAACGGCTGATTGATGAAGAGGAAAAACAGAAGCCGTGGTCTGACCAGAAACTTTCTTCCATTCTTGAAGAAAAACATCAAATCAGCCTTTCCAGGCGCACAGTGGCTAAATACAGGGAGGAAATGCACATTCCCTCCTCTTCGAAACGGAAAAGGTATGAGTGAGCAGAACTCTTAAAAGAAGGAGCCCCGCATGAAGATTTATTTCTATACGAAGGAAAACTGTCCTCTCTGTGATAAAGCATTCGAAAAACTGAAAATGGTCCAGGAGGAAATACCGCTGGAAATCGAAGTTTACGATATATATAAACGGGAAGAATTACTGGAGAAGTATCAGATCCGTATTCCTGTGGTGGAATCTGACGCCGGAAAAGTCATTGAGGAAGGCATCGTTACGTATGGCGGCCTTATTTCCGGGCTGAGAGAAAATTAGTTGATTAATAAAAAAATAATTGGTAAACTGAAGGTGTAAGAAAAAACTTGCACCTTCTACAGGGCTTATTTTTTTAAAATGAGTGGGACACAATTTGTCTAATGGGGACAGTTAATGTCCCTGGGCAGTGCTTAGGAGGCTGGACATGAATACGCTTTTGGATCTTCAAAAAAAGCTTCTCCCCGACCTGGTAGAGGTGATGGGTGTGCGGTACCGCATTCTCCGTTATATCCGCCTGATGCAGCCGATTGGAAGACGGACCCTGGCTTCTAACCTGAACATGTCGGAGCGCGTACTGCGCGGAGAAGTAACCTTTTTAAAGGAACAGGGACTCGTTACTTTTCAAGCGAGCGGAATGCTCCTGACAGAAGAAGGGGAGAGGCTTCTCGGACAGCTGGAAGCCGTCATGAAAGATGTCTTCAATACGAGGACAATGGAAGAAGAACTGCAAGTAAAGCTTGGAGTGGAGGAAGTCCATGTTGTCCCGGGAAACAGCGATTCCTATCCGTGGGTGAAAAAAGAACTTGGACGTGCCTGCGTCAGCGTAATGAAACGCCGTCTGCAGCCGACTGATAATATTATCGCCGTAACGGGAGGCACCTCCATAGCTGCGGTGGCCGAGATGCTCGTCCCGGATTCCGACTTGAAAAAGTCCATGTTTGTCCCGGCAAGAGGGGGACTGGGAGAACAGGTGGAAAATCAGGCCAATACGATCTGTGCCACGATGGCCCGTAAAGCAATGGG
The DNA here is from genome assembly GCA_003560495.1 of Bacillus sp. (in: firmicutes). Classification (GTDB taxonomy): domain Bacteria; phylum Bacillota; class Bacilli; order Bacillales; family Salisediminibacteriaceae; genus Alkalicoccus. The sequence continues at coordinate 18,606 of PWLM01000023.1, forward strand.
ATCCTACCGGCTTCTTCACGTGCCGGATCAGCTGAGCAAGGAAGCTTACGACTCGCTTATCAGCGAACCTTCCATTCAGGCTATTCTGCGTCTTATTCATTCAGCAACGATGGTTATTCACGGTATTGGTGATGCCCGGACGATGGCGGAACGCCGCAATACTCCGGATGACGTTATGAAAAAGCTCGAACAGGAGCGGGCGCTGGCAGAAGCATTCGGTTACTATTTCAATGAGGATGGAAGAATCATTCATAAAGTGCTGACAATAGGACTTCAGCTTGAAGACCTCCAGAACATTCCGGCAATTATTGCTGTAGCCGGCGGAGCATCCAAAGCAGAGGCGATAGAAGCCTATATGAAAACCGGTCCGAGTCAGGTTCTAGTAACTGATGAAGGAGCAGCGGAAGCTCTGCTCTCAAAAGTTTAAGTTTAAGTGTGGCGGGTAACGTCAATATAACCCCCTTGTGGGGGATTTTCTAAGGCAGTTAGTGAGTTCAAGGGTTTTCCCTTTGAAATATATTTTTTTTACCTAACCTAAGGAGGAATTTATCATGGCAACAAAGATTGGTATTAACGGTTTTGGACGGATTGGGCGAGTAGTATTCCGTCAGGCAATGGCAAACCCGAACGTTGAAGTTGTAGCTGTAAACGACCTTACAGATGCTAATATGCTTGCACACCTGTTGAAGTATGACACTATTCAGGGAGAGCTTGACGTAGAAGTATCTGTAAAAGGAAACAACCTTGTAGTAGACGGTAAGGAAATCACAGTCCAGGCTGAAAAAGACCCTGCTGATCTTAAATGGGGCGAGCTCGGCGCTGAAATCGTTGTTGAATCAACTGGTATCTTCACGAAGCGTGATGGAGCTGCGAAGCACCTTGAAGCCGGAGCGAAGAAAGTAATCATTTCTGCACCTGCTCAGGAAGAAGATATTACGCTTGTAATGGGTGTAAACGAAGATAAGTATGACGCAGCTAATCACCACGTTATCTCAAATGCGTCATGTACAACAAACTGTCTAGCGCCATTCGCTAAAGTTCTTAACGACAAGTTCGGACTTAAGCGCGGCATGATGACAACTGTTCACTCTTACACAAACGACCAGAACATTCTTGACGCGCCTCATAAAGACTACCGTCGTGCGCGTGCCGGAGCGGAAAACATCATTCCAACATCTACCGGCGCTGCGAAAGCTGTATCCCTCGTTCTTCCAGAGCTTAAAGGAAAGCTTAACGGCGGAGCGATGCGTGTACCGACTCCAAACGTATCCCTCGTTGACCTTACAGCTGAACTGGGTCAGAATGTAACAGCTGACGATGTGAACGCAGCGTTTAAAGAAGCTGCTGAAGGCGACCTTAAAGGAATTCTTGGCTACAGCGAAGAGCCTCTTGTTTCCAAGGACTATAACGGTAATGTGTACGCTTCTTCCATCGATGCTCTTTCAACAATGGTTATGGAAGACAACATGGTAAAAGTAATTTCCTGGTACGACAACGAAACAGGCTACTCCGCGCAGGTAGTACGTCTTGTAGAGTATGTAGCTAAGCAGGGAGTTTAATTAAAAGGTAATATTCCATCCTGAACGACCCTTTAGGAGGCGGGCCCAACGTGTCCTGCCTCCTTTTTAATTTTTAGTGCCGAATTACACAGAAAAGTAGAGAGCTTTAAAAAGTTTCAAGGTTTTCTCTGCGGGAATCTTCTTTAATAATGGCTATGTTAAAGCTCCAGGTTGATAGAAGGATTTCTGCGGCTTTTTTCACCTGCCGCAGAGTTTTTCTCAACAACGAACATTGACATAGCCTCAGCAACAGAAACTTATATCCTGAAGGAGGTAATTTCATGAACAAGCAATCCATTCGAGATATCGATGTAAAAGGAAAACGTGTCTTCTGCCGTGTTGATTTCAACGTCCCGATGAAAGACGGGGAAGTGACGGACGACACACGTATCCGGGCGGCACTGCCGACGATTCAGCTGCTGGCAGATAAGGGAGCGAAAGTAATTCTTGCGAGCCACCTTGGCCGTCCAAAAGGCGAGGCAGTGGACGAGCTGCGTCTGGATCCAGTAGCAAAGCGCCTGAGCGATCTCCTGAATAAGGAAGTACAAAAAACAGATGCTGTCTACGGAGAGGAACCGAAAAGAGCTGCCGACGGACTGGAAGAGGGCGGTATTCTTCTTCTGGAAAACGTCCGGTTTGAAGCTGGTGAAGAAAAAAATGACGGAACACTTGCTGCGCACTTCGCAGACCTTGCAGATGTTTACGTCAATGATGCATTTGGAGCAGCTCACCGTGCTCACGCGTCTACTGCAGGAATTGCAGAGCACCTTCCAGCCGTG
>PWLM01000096.1 GCA_003560495.1 Bacillus sp. (in: firmicutes)
CATATGTTTACTTTATATGAGAAGCACAGCCTCCACGATTGAAAAATTGTGGAGGTTTTTTTAGATGGTATTGAAAGTGTGAACAAAAAGCATTCTTTTATCAGGACAAATCATTTAAAAAAGTGTGTGGGCTTTAGGTATATCGGGAATAGATACATCAGACATTCCGGAATAATTTCGTTAGGAAATAAGGAGGGAATATGAGTGGAGCAGCAGAAAATAAACATTGAAAATCAGCTGCATCTTCAGACATCCGGCTCGATCACAAAAGGAAAAGAAACTATTTTTCATACAGACAGCTGCGTTGAACTCGATGGATTAACGTGGGCAGTATGGGGAGAAGCAGCCGAAAAAGGCATTCAGATGAACATCTGGATTAAAGACTTTAATTACGGAGCACTTCGCTGCAGTACCGAACAGAGTTTTACGGGGAACTCTCCTTACAATATTGCCGCTTACCCCGCGCCGCAGTGGACCGTTTTGGAATATGATACAGGAAAGTACCGCTTCGCTTTTAATTTTAATGAAACGCCGGCCCGTTTTCCGGAAGGCTGCCGCGTGGAAATGGAGCATACAGCAGAAACAGCAGAAGAAATTCATTACAGTATCCGCCTGAGAGGAAGAGATCTGCGATGATCACTTTCCCGCAGTCAACTCCTCATACCTATAAAAAAGAGACGTATAAGGAACTCGAATCCAGGCTGCTTCGAGAATATGATTACGAAAAACTAGGTACGGCCAGTGATGAAAAAAGCTGTATATACGGATTGAAATATGGAGATATGGAAAACAAACCGGTCATATTATTAAGTGCATGCATTCACGGCGAGGAGTGGGAATCGACTTACTGGACCCTTCACTTTTTTGACTGCGTTATTGACCCGGAAAAAGCAGAACCTCCAGTTCGCCACTTTTTCGAAACCCTGCGCATCCGCTATAGTTTTTACTGCATACCAGTGATTAATCCGTTCGGCTTTGAACACAGCCGACGCCTGTCAAAAGATGAGGTGGACTTAAACCGTGTGTATCATAAAGATAAATACGCGGAAGTAGAAATTGTAAAAAAACGGATTGCAGAACTGAAGCCGGTGCTCGTTGCAGATAACCATACGGCAGAAATGCCAAAAGAAACGATTGGTGTCGGTGGTCTGGGGAATAAAAACATCGTATTTCTCGGGGAATCCATTATAAAGTCGATGAAGTTTATACGGGGGCACAACCAGATCGAATGGTACCGGGAACCTGTTCAGGAAAACGTCAATATTGGACGGGGCTGGATTTCTGGTCAGCCATCCAAAAGCAGACATTCAGTTTTCAGCGTCATTGTGGAAGCAGCCCGGGAAGCTCCGTTGGGCAGTCTGCAGAGTAAAGCGGAATTCGGCTTTAATGCTATTCTTTGTACGTGTCTGTACACTGATTTGTTTTTTCGCCGTGGGATACTTGGAGGTACTGGTAAGCAGGTACTTTAGCGGAGGAGGGAAAGAGATAACGGCTCTAAAGAGCGGCTGATTAATAAAAGGAGGGACGTCTATGAAAGCAATACTTTTTGATTTTGACGGCACGCTTGCTGACACGCTGCCGGTGCTGTATCATTCGTTCCGAACCGTATTTCTGGAATTTGATGGACGGAAATATTCCGATGAAGAGATTCGCAGTATGTTTGGTCCTCCGGAAACAATAATCATTGAAACGAAGATTAAGCATCCGGATAAAGAAAGTGCCAAAAAGCTGTTTTATGAAACGTATGAAAAGAAACATAAAGAGCTCGTGAAAGAAAACGAAAAGGTGACCTCTATGCTGGATCAGCTCTCCGGAAAAGTAAAGCTTGGAATCATAACCGGCAAAGCCCGGCGCAGTTTGGAGATTTCTCTCAGGGAGCTGAATATGGAAAAGTATTTTGATGTTCTTGTACCCGGAGATGAAGTCGAAAAAACGAAGCCGGCACCGGAAGGTATTGAAAAAGCATTGATGGAGATAGGGGTTAACAAAAAAGACGCCCTCTTTACCGGTGACAGTGACGGTGATATAAATGCCGGACTTGGTGCCGAGGTGGAAACTGTCGGTGCTCTCTGGCTCCCCAATGTTCAACAAACAAGTTTTAAGAGAAATCCGGACCGGATTTTTAAAGACGCAGGTGAATTTCTTACTTTCTGCCTGAACAAAATCGAGGGAGCTGATGCATCAGAGTAAGCGTTGTACTCCAGAGTGAAATTAGCTCTTGCAATTCGGCTTTTCAGCAGTGAATAATAGAAGTATACATTTTCAGTGAAAGGAGGAAAGAGGATGCGCCGCATAATGCTGCTGACAGCAGGACTGCTTTTTTTAGGAGCCTGTGAATCGGAAGAAACAGTGAAGGAAGATGATTATCAGACGTTTAAAGAAAGAGTAAATGAAGAAAGCTTCACGGGCTTCGTATACTTAGGAGAGAAATGGGAAATGGAGCAGGCAGAGTATATCCCCATGATTGCAGATGTTTTCCAGGAAACGGGAGCTGTCTTGTATTACGGAGACCTTAACAATATGGAAAACGTGACGAGAGAAAAATTCAGTGATAACCGGCTTGACCCCGATGTCTATCTGCCGGTAAACCGCCTCGCCTACATCAAAGAAGGGGAAGTGGTTTCAGAGTGGGGTGCCCGCGAAGGCCGTGATCCTGAAGAGGTCGAAGAGCAGATTCGCCACTTTATCGACAAATACAGCAGCGGAAACTACGATTATGAAAAAGAGTAACACTTTAAAGAAATGCAAAAAAGTACTGCCCAGCCGATACAGCGGGGCCAGTACTTTTTTTACTGTTTTAAACTAATAGCAGCGTTTCCGAAGCATAAGCTTTTAGGACATTTCGTTATAACCAGTGCGGTGGGAACTATAAGCCGCTGCAGGAACAATCTTATTTCTGCCGCTGCTTTTAGCAAGATACAAAGCTTTATCCGCTTCTGCTATGAGCTCATGAGCCTGAGAGGTTTCCGGGTGGGAGGCTGCACCGATGGACACCGTAATATGAATAATCTTCTCATTTGTCAGTACAAAAGAATAATTTTCTACGGCTGTACGAACCCGCTCTGCTGTAGTTTGTGCTTCCTCCAGTGTCGTATCAGGCAGCATTACGGTAAACTCTTCCCCTCCGTTCCGGCTCACAATATCTTTTTCCCGTACGTTATTTTGTATAAGCTCTCCAAGCTGCTTCAGGACAACATCACCTTCTTTATGTCCATACGTATCGTTAATATCTTTAAAATGATCGATGTCGATATAAATAAGAGAAAGATTTTCTTTGTTTTTTTCTGCTTCTTTTGTCAAAAAGTTATATTTTTCGTCAAACTGGCGCACGTTATGCAGTCCGGTCAGACTGTCAGTCAGTGATTCCTCTTTATAACGTTTCACAAGCATCTGCATTTCCCGGGTGGACTCTATCGTGTAAAAAGCGACTGCTCCGGCCAGATAGGATATTCCCCAGAATAAAGGTATTAGAAAAAGTAATGTCTGAACATCCTGAAGCAGATACATGATCACTACAGTGAAAATAATGTTCGAAGAAGTAAGCATTGCGATAATTCGGGAGTTTCTTGTCGGCAGTTTATTTATGAGCAGGGCGGATACAGTGACAGCTACTATTAAAAGCATCGCGGTAACAGAAGAGATGCTGAAGCTGATCAAAAAGCGTCCGATAATGATCATTCCCATTGTTATTAAAGTCGGAATGACACCCCCGTAATAAGCGGTTAAAAGTATGGGAATATGGCGGAGATCCACCATTGTTTCTCCAAATTCCATACTGTACTGCATCAGCAGGTTGGAAAGAAACCCGGCCATGGTTCCCATAAACAACTTCAGGCGCAGAGACATAGTGTTATACAATGTGGAAGATTTAGTGAAGTGGGTATATAGAAACAAACATGCCATCAAAATGGCCAGATTGGAAATCAGTTCTTTAAAAATCATAAAACGGCTCCTGATTAATGTATTAAATGTTTTTAAAACATTTGTATGGTAAAAGTATAGCACAAAGTTTACATTCGGCAGGAAAATATCCTATTATCTTCCTTGTTGGTAATCTTCCCCATATAAACTAATGCTCTGAGTTCAGAACTGCCTCACAGCCTCAATGTCACCCGTGCATGTTGGAAAAGCAATGAACACCGACAAAGCTCTGGTACACTAAGTATGCTTTAATGGTACTTTTGCAAATACGATAGTTTTTGTTTATTATGGTAGGTATAGAATATCCACTGGGGGAGCCGTACGGCTGAGACGAAGTTTACTTCGGACCCTTTGAACCTGAACTGGTCAATACCAGCGGAGGAAAGTGGCGGTTGTGTGCGGATTAATTATTGAGCGCAGCAGCTTCTCTTTCCCCTGGGACAGAGAAGCTTTTTTCTGTTCCGGGGTGTGGGTGTTCTTCCTATTCTATCGAAGGAGGAAGATACTATGAAATTTTCCGAAAAGCTGAGACAGGAAGCGGATCCAATTTATGAAGCAATTTTTAAGCATCCGTTTGTACAGGGAATCGCAGAGGGCAGCGTACCGAAAGAAGCACTCATTCACTACGTGAAGCAGGATTATGAATATTTAACAGCTTTCTGCCGTATTTACGGAATGGCCGTGTCAAAATGTGAAAATAGAGAGGAAATGGCCTTCTTTCAGAATCAGATTGGATTTATCCTGAACGAGGAAATTCATCCCCACAATAATTTTTGTGAAGCGGCAGGGGTGCAGTATGAAGACCTTCAAAAAACTCCTCTCGCACCGACGGCCCACCATTATACAAAGCATATGATGGAAGCTGCTGCCGGCGGAACACTTGGTGAAACATTGACGGCGCTTGCTCCATGTCCCTGGACGTACTGGGAGATTGGAAGCCGGCTGATGAAGGAGGTAAACCCCTCCACGAATCATCCTTTTTACGAGTGGATTACGTTTTACGGTGACAAAGAGGTGTCGGACATTACGAGTACTTTTAAAAAAATGATTGATGATTGTGCAGAAAAAGCCGGGGAACGGGAGCGGGAGCAGATGCGAGAAAATTTTCTCGTGAGCACACGTCTGGAGCACCGTTTCTGGACGATGGCTTATGAGCAGGAGACATGGGAAACGGTGAACTCCTCATTGAACCCTGGCAGGAATTAGACTAAAGAACTAATTTTAAAAAACATATAAAACGATTATTAATCACCTTTCTTAGTTTAATAAATGCTTTAAGCGGAAAAAGACATATATAACCGTTACTATGTCATTATTACAGGAGGATGATATAATATGGCAAAGCGTGTTATCGGTATTTACGAAGGTGAAATAGAAGCAAAGGAAGTAGTAGAAAGCCTGGAAAAAGAGGGATATCAGCCGTTTGAAATTGTTTTGATGACTAACGATGCTGATGCTACTTCATGGCTCCGCGATGAAACAGATGCGAAAGTCGATTCAGCAGATGCTCATCATACGAAGACAGACGGCGAAAATGCGTCTTTCTGGAAGAAAGTAAAAGAAGCTGCCAAAGGAAACATCTCCTTTCACGGCAAAGATCTCGATAACAGCGGTAAATCGCTTGTGGAATACGGTTTAACTCCGGAACAGGCCGACGTTTATAAAAGTGAGATACAGGAGGGGAAAGTGCTCGTGCTTGTTCCCGAAGAACCGAGTCAAAAAAAGCAGTCGAACTAACGAAAAAGTCACTGTAAATATTTCTTGATAGCAGAAAGAGACGAAGCGTCAGCTTCGTCTCTTTTCAGAGTGTTGATTAAGTCTTGGTTTCAGAATAATTATTCTTCTGAGCTTATAGCTTTCTCCTGCACTCCCCGGCGGAAGCTTGCCGTGGGGCTCGTCATCAGCTATTTTCCAGCCCTTCGGCCATGGAAAAGGATCTTCTGACTTCG
>PWLM01000074.1 GCA_003560495.1 Bacillus sp. (in: firmicutes)
TGCTTTTCGCCGTTTCCGCGCATTTCAGGGCGTCCCGGTAGGACGTGCGGACGTGTTTCAAGTGCTTGACTGTCCGGCCGATCCCGGAAGCTGTCCGGACCTTTGCATAGCGCTCCACCTGTCCCGTGAATTCCTCCAGCCGGCGCCGGACAGTGGAGAGACTTTTTTCGTCCGCCGCTGTTAACGTAAACATAATCGTCAGTTCCTGGCCGCGGTGAAGAATGTACGTATTTTCTTCGTCTTCAAGCAGCGTTCTCGTTAAATAACGGAGGAGAGGGCTCGTATCACCGGTTTCTACAGGCTGCATAAGGGTGGTATGTGCAACGATGTAATCCGCTTCGTTTACGTGATGGTACGGAAGAGAGGCGATCTGCATGTACGACAGATCCTGCCATTCCGAATCGAGCAGCGGTATCAAAAGCTCGCCCCGTGCAGCGGCTGCTTCAATAATGTCCCGCTTTCTTCTCGACATTTCCCCGGCAAACACCACGCTCGTCTGTTCAATCGCGAAGCGGTCCAGCGGGTCCAGCCGGCTGCCTCCGTCCATCAGTACAGCGAGATAGCCGAGCGTCGCTCCTTCCGAGCGGATCGGAAAGAAAACCGCCTGCTCGCTGCCGTCTGCCGTACCCCATTGAAACAAAGAAGGGTCTTTACTGCTTACCGTCTCAATCACGGCTTCTTTTTCTGTTTCCATCAGGGACAAAGCGCCGCTTCTCGCCGCAGGGGAGGAGCTTTCCAAAAGGTCGAACACATCGTTGACGAGGACGACTTTTTCATCGATCAAATCCGCAAGCGTACGCGTAATATCCCGCGTACCGCCGCGGGCGAGCGCTACGTTGGACAGCGCTTCGTGAATCATCTGCGTCCGCTCGTTGCGGGCAAAAAGTATCGCGTTTTCGATCGCAATGGAAGCCTGGGCCGCAAACGTTTCCAAAAGCTCCAGGTCCTCTTTATTGAACGTGATTTTTTCATCGAATGCATCCACTGTCAGCACACCGATCGCTTTATCGCGTACGATCATCGGAACCGACAGCACGCTCGTCGGGAGAAAGTATCCGCCGAGCGCTTTTGTATAGGCCTCCCGGGATTCGGGACGGATATTCGTCATCATTTTTTCTGTTTCTTCCGTGGACCGGAAAATGTGCCCCTTTCGGGAAGCAAAAACCGATCCGCTCATTCCTTCTCCGGGAGCGAGAACGGAATGACGCATTTCCTCGAGCTTAAAATAGCCGCCGGTCATCCGGATGCGGAGCTGGTCGTGGTCTTCGTCGTAAAGAAACAAAAGAATCCCGTGGGCGCCGTCGATCACACGGCTCACCTCTGTTGTCAGCTGATGAAGGACTGTCTCCAGATCGAGTGAGGATGTCAGCGTTCTTGCCGCACCGATCAGGCTCATCAGCTTTTGGTTATGTTCCATGCCATCTCCTTCTTTCTGCGCGTATATCTGAGTTGTTTTGAATGTCAGACGATACAGAGTATTTCCTTCTATTATAAAGGAGGAGAGGAGAGGCACAACAGGTTGAAAAAAGAGAGGGAGAGGAACAGCTGCAGCTGGACCATTTATCAGCTTTTGTGGAAAGACAGAAGAACCTTTAATTTTTGGAAAAGTAAGCGGAATGAGTGAATAAAGTATGTATATAAAAGTTTCATTGATATTACAGCTGCCTTGAAAATAAAAAATGAACGTCCGCTTTCGTTTCCATGGAGAAGCTTTCCGAGCGGACCGGCCTCAGCTAATTGGTCAGAGTGGGGCTCGGCCTTGATCGCTCTGGAGTCCCTCCCTGTCCTCTACAGCTTACGGTAAAAAAGGGCATAAACAGGGTTCGTTTCCCCCTGTTTCGATAGGAGGTAACCTTACTGGAAAAGAACATTTTCATTCTTCATGGTGCAATGATTTTGCATGAGTGTCTCTGTTAAAGCTCCGTGTTATTTTTGAAAGTCACCTGCGGCTGTCCTTCCGTCCGGGAGAATCTGCGCGCTTTCCGAAGGCGCTTCTACTCTTGCATCGGTTTTACAGAAGAAAGAACAGCGTTCATGAAACGCAGAAATAGTTCTTTTTCCATGAAGAAAAAAAGGAAGCGGTTTTACTTCTGAAATGGCAGTGTTTATAAGCGGCAAACACTTCCTCAGTTCAGAGTCTGATTAGTACTTTTTATGCCGGTATTAATATATAATACAAGCAACTGAATAAGAGTGAAACGAAGAGGTATATGTATGAAAATACACTGCATTTTTATGGAACAGACAGTAAATTATTAAAAGAGGAGCTGACTGCCATTCCAAAAAATTTACGGCCTGCTGCTGCGGATCTATCCGATTTGATTCTCTTGAGACGTTCTTATGCTTTCATTCTCCTCTCACTTTGTATCGTTTCTTTCTCCGCCCGGTCAGGATAGGCGGCTGTTGACAACGATTGTGTCCTGTATTGATTCAAATGCTGTGCCTTGTACCTTTTTCGTTTACTCCTGCTTCAGTTAACCAAATCCGGGCCGGGACCGGTTTCTGCTGTTTTTCTCGATTGTAACAAGTGATACTCGAAATCACTTTCGTTTTTAAGGAGGAAAATATCATGGAAGAGGTAAACTTTTTAGTCCTGGCGACGCAGTACATGTTCTGGGTAGGGTTTGTCGGAATGGCAGCCGGCACGCTGTTTTTCCTTGTGGAACGCGGCAGTTTGAGTCCTGAATACCGTTCCACTGCGACCGTCGCTGCACTCGTGACGTTCGTTGCCGCTGTTCATTACTTTTTTATGAAAGATGCTGTCGGCACGTCCGGATTAATATCCGAGATAGAAGGATTTCCGACAGAGATCCGTTATATTGACTGGTTGATCACAACACCGTTGCTTCTCATTAAGTTTCCGCTGCTGCTCGGACTGAAAGGGAAGATAGGAAATATGCTTCTCGTCAAGCTGTTGACAGCAGACGTCGTGATGATCGTCTCCGGGTATGTCGGCGAAACTTCGATCAATGCTTCAGGAGGGTTCACACAGCTCGGACTCTGGAGTTTTGTGATTGGAACACTTGCCTGGTTCTATATCATTTTTCTTCTTTATACGAGTGTGACAAAAGCTGCAAACGAGCGGCCGAAACCGATTAAAAGAGCGCTCCTCAATATGCGTCTCTTCATCTTAATTGGATGGGCGATTTACCCGATCGGCTATGCCGTAACCCTTGTGTCCTCAGGCGTCGAAGTACAGCTGATCCGTGAGCTTATTTACAACTTTGCCGATCTCATTAACAAAGTCGGCTTCGGATTGATTGCTTTCTTTGCGGTAAAGACAATGTCCATTCTTGCAAAAAAAGGGCAGTAACATCAGATTTTCCAGCAGTAAGTTTCCGGTCTCTCTATTAAAGAGGACCGGATTTTTAAATGATTTTTCAGGTATGTCTGACAGGAAAGTCTGTTTAGCTCCACATCATCCTGAGCCATTCATTTCTCAATCTCCCAGTTTCCGCTTTCCTAAGTCATCTAATATTTGCGGATATTGGTTGTCCAGTTTATACATCCACAGTAATATCACCTGCAGAACGGTGAACAGCAGCGGAAGGTGAATGTTTAATGCAAGAATCATCTGGTTTGCAGCGGCTGTCTGTTCAGCCAGCGCTCCCTGGTACCCGCCGAATGCAAGCATCCATCCGATCAATCCGCCGCCGATTCCAGTACCGACTTTCATGCCGAAACTGGCCGCGCTGTTCACGAGCCCGGCTGTCCGGAAGCCCGTTTTCCATTCGCCGTACTCCGTTGTGTCATTAATCATCGCATATAAAAACGTGATGACCGGAATTAATCCGAATCCCTGGATGGCATTCCCGGCTAAAAAAATTGTTAGATTAGCCGGGTCAATCATTTTAATAAGCGAACCGAAAATCGCGATAATGGAAACGACTAAAGCAATATTTCGTTTGCCGAATCTGCCCGCCAGTTTTCCTACAAAAAAGAAGCAGATAATCGTTGGTAAAAATAACGACAGGGCAAAGAACGAAAAATAACTGCTGTTTCCTAAAATGTAGGTCGCGTAGTAGATGCCGGCACCAGTCAAAAGAGCATTCAGCGTATAAGCGAGAACGCAGTAAATCGTAATAATGACCCAGAACTTGTTTGTTAACAGCGCCTTGAATTCAATTTTAAAAGGAACGGTCTTTTTCGGCTCGGCGGCCGGCTGCACATCGACCCGCTCTGTCGTTGACCGGAAGGACGTAAAGCACGTAATGATAATAATAAGACCGATCGCAAGAGCAATCGTCGTCCAGCCCAGCCCGCCGCCGATAGCACTTGCAATCGGCTCCGCGAGTGTCATAACTAAAATCGTGCTGAGCATTGTAAACACGCCGGTGTAAACATTGACGAGGGAGCGGCCTTTCGGATCCTGCGTCATCAGGCCGAGCAGCGTTTTGTAAGGAATCGAAATCGCCGTATACGTCAAAATAAGCAGGATGTACGTGACGTACGCATAAATGATCTGGCCGGTCATGCTGATGTCAGGCACAGCGAATAGAAGAACTCCCGATACCGCGAACGGAACCGCCATCCAGAGAATCCACGGCCGGGCTTTTCCATGTTTTGATTTTGTCCGGTCCACGACCGATCCCATGCCTATATCGGTTACGCCGTCGAGCAGGCGGGAGACGAGCATGAGCGTTCCGACGACTCCGGCAGAGATACCGACAACATCCGTATAGTAAAACGCGAGAAACGTCCCGACCATCGTCCAAATTAAAATAATCCCGAAAAAGCCCATCCCGTAATGAAGCATTTCCTTATGGCCCGGCCGCTCCTGCTGGGCTGCCTGCCTTTCCTGCTGCAGAGCCTGTAAAGCTGCGACATCCTGTTCCCGTTTCGCCGACATGACATCTCCCCATTTCTAATAATTAGATATACTGACCAGTTGGTATGTAATCTGACATAAGTATAATGTAATTATTTTGAAAATTCAATACAATTTAATGAAAGAGGTTGCAGGTTTCCGCATGCACATCAATAACCGGGACTGATCACAGGGGGGACAGGAAGGTGATGATACAAATAACCTTTTATGAACGATGAAAGAAGGAAGTGTAATCCCAAATAGAAGATTCGGAAAATGCTGATTTAAAAGAGGGGACAGGTGATCCAGATCAGCCTCCCGCTGTTGTTTACCAAATATGCAGGGGACTGAACTGTTACTGATTATCGGAAAAGAACTTATTTTTACCGGGGATTCCAGTGGCGGAAGCAGAAGGGCATATTTTTGAAACGAACGAAAAGTACAGGTAGAGCCCTTTTTTAATCATTTTAGCAGGCCCATTAATCTTTATAGGCTGGATTTAATCATTATAGCCTCTCTTTTTGTCATTAAGAGCTCTGCTAATCATTATAAGCCGGGCAAAGAAGAGAATTAATCATTAAAGGAGGAGGATTGATCATCAAGAAATTTTTAAGAAACGGAGAACCCGGAAAGAAGGATGCAAACTGTAGACAGCCCCTTTCAATCAGGGACTTGTCTACAGTGGGGGAGGACCTGCTTTTAAAACCTGCTGTTCTCAATCAATTCTGATACATCTTCAATAAACTTCAGCTCCCTTCGATGGAGGTGGATCAGCTGAGTGGAGGCCTCGTCGCACGCTGCGTCTTTTCCGGCGGATCCTTTTTCTCGGTGCTTTGTTCCTCTTTTAACGACTGCAGCATGTAAAGAAGCCGGTCGTATTCATGGGGCGTGAGCGTTTCATAGTGCTTGAGCTGGCTGCGCAGGAACTTCACCGTATCGTTGGTGATACGACCATCTTTTTTCTCCAGAAAATGAGTGGCAATGGAGCCTGTCACCA
>PWLM01000022.1 GCA_003560495.1 Bacillus sp. (in: firmicutes)
CAAGACGCCAAAAAGTAAAACAGGCACTTTACCGCAGGGGATTTCCGGGTGAACTGATTGAGCAGTGGCTGGAGGAAAAAGAAGCAGAAGAAGAATAAGCACACGGTCAGCGTGCTGGAAGACAGCTGTATTAAAATTGCTGTGACAAGTTAAATCGCGTAAACCAGTCCGGGTAAAAATAATGAAAAGGAGAGGCTCTGCAGATGGATAAACAGTACAGCCGCATGACAAAAGAAGAGCTGGAAGCAGAAATAGCAGAACTGCGTGTTCTCGCACAAAAAGCAGAAGCAAAAGGAATTATAAACGAATATGCTGTGCATGAAAGAAAAATAATAATGGCGGAAGCCTATCTGCTGAATCCGGATGATTTTAAACCAGGAACAACTTATGCCATGCAAGGATCCGGAGAAGGTTTTAAAATCAGTTATATGAACGGGATTTTTGCATGGGGTTACCGGGAAGGTGTTTCTACTATCGAAGCAGTGCCGATTTCAGTACTTGAAGCACCTTTATCATAGATGAGACGAAACTGAAGCTGAGCGCGGGGGACTGTGCTTGCTGCTTAAACTGTTTTGTCGGAAAGATAAAATATCCAGGGAGGGTTTATTGTGGAGGATTATATCAGCCGCCTGACAGACCGGCTGCTGGATAAGAACAGCAGTCTTTCCTATACAGAAGCCAGAACATGGGTTGAGCTTCTCTGGGAAGATTTCGAAGCAACTTATGCGAAAGCGGGCTATGAATATAAAGGAAAAGAAACAACAGAAAAAATTGTTATACACTGGATTGATAACTATGGTCCTGAACTGCACGAACTGGTGAAAAATAATCCGAAATACAAGAAATGGTTTAAGCAGAAAGGCTTTTATCAGTAGAAAACGGCTGTTAAAAATTGAGCAGGCACCCCAAGTCCGGGGTGCCTGCTCTTGCTAGGCATAGCTCAGCTTCCTGCGGAGAGTATCCGTGTTGTATATCCAGCCGGTATAAGAACTGAGTACGTTCAGGTCTTCGTCCAGCCGTACGATTGCAACGAATGGGTAATACCCTTTTGAACGGTACCGGAGATCTACAAATTTTACGGAATAACCATGCTCCTCCAGTGAAACAGCCCAGCGGTACGCGGGTGAAAAAGATAAAAAGGCTTCCAAATTTTCATCCTTCCTCGCCGCATTGATGACAGTGTCATCAGGAATCGGTTCAAAAGGATAAGTTTCAAAGTAAGTAAGTCTGCCATTTTTCCACTCGGCGACATACATAAGCTCTTGTGTGCGTACAACAATATGCCAGCGGTTCCATCTGAAAGTAGGAGATGTGAAAATGTGCGTTGCATCGGGATGTTGTTTATGCACCGCCTTATGAACCTGGTTCTGCTCAAAGATACGCCAGAAGTAGTACACGACAATAACGAGAAACATAAATAAAAAAGTCCACCCCGGATCAGCTCCGAACCTCCAGGCGAGAATAGCTGCAATGTGGGCAATAAATATAAAAGGATCGAAGATGTTTATGACCCCTAAGGCAAGCCATTTATTGTAGAGCGGGGCAAAGGCTTTAGTCCCATATGCATTAAATATATCGATAAAAACATGTATAAAAACTGCGAAAAAAGTCCACATCCAAAGGTGGAACAAATTAATGGAAGGCATGATAAAATAAAGCAGCAGGGTAATTAGTGTCGGCCATATAAACCAAAAAGGAACCGAATGAGTAACCCCGCGGTGGTTACGGATATAAACCGCATTATTTTTCAGTTTTAAAACCGTATCGAAGTCCGGGGCCTGAGAACCTACTACAGCTCCGATCATAACGGCCTGAGTCATGGCCGGATCTCCTGCAACGACAGGATCAAGGGCAGCAAGCCCTCCAATAGCAACGCCCATAACGACGTGAGTAGCTGTGTCCATATGTTTCCCTCCATCAGATACTGGCGATATTTTTATTCTACCCGTTTTTTGTACGTTTAAAAAGAGGAGTTTTGCAGGTGAAAATATTAGATAAAAAAAGTTTTCAGCAGGATCTGCTGGGCTGGTACGACAAAGAGAAAAGAGATCTTCCGTGGCGCCGTGAAACAGATCCCTATCGTATCTGGGTGTCGGAAATCATGCTTCAGCAGACAAAAGTAGATACTGTTATTCCATATTATAATAATTTCATGGAAAAGTTTCCGACACTCCAGGATCTGGCTGATGCCGATGAAGAGAAGGTACTGAAAGCCTGGGAGGGTCTTGGATATTATTCCCGGGCACGGAATCTTCATACTGCTGTAAAAGAAGTACGGGACGAGTATAAAGGAAAAGTGCCGGATACGGAAGAAGATATTAAAAAACTTCAGGGAGTAGGCCCTTATACGGCCGGGGCCGTACTGTCCATTGCCTATAACGTACCAACTCCTGCCGTAGACGGAAATGTCATGCGGGTACTTTCCCGCCTGTTTGCGATTTACGACGACATAGGAAAAGCTGCAGCTAAAAACAAGTTTGAGCAGCTTATAAGGGAGATCATTGCCGAGAACAGAGCTTCGGATTTTAATCAGGCTGTTATGGAACTGGGCGCTGTCGTATGTACTCCCACCAGTCCCGCCTGTCTGCTCTGTCCGGTCGAGCAGCACTGCTCAGCGAAGGAGGAAGGAGTGCAGGATCTGCTGCCTGTAAAAGCAAAAAAGAAGCCCCCGCGGACAGTCCGGCTGAAGGCACTCGTGCTGCAGGACGGAAACGGCCGTTTTCTCGTGGAAAAAAGACCGGATACAGGACTTCTTGCCAAACTGTGGCAGTTTCCGTACATTGAAGAATCTGAGGAAACAGATGAAGATATTGCATCGTTTGCGGCAGAGTTTGGAGGCATAGCAGAGGGGGATTTGAACTATTATTACGATGTGAAACACGTTTTTTCTCATCTGGTATGGGAAATTAAAGTGTACCGGGCAGAAGGGGAAATAAATAATATCGGTTCCCACCAGCGGCTTCTTGCGAAAGAAGAGTTGAAAGAATTTACTTTTCCAGTGTCCCATCAAAAAATTATGAAAAGTTTAGAGGAGGAGTAACAATGGATCTGCATTTAAAAGGTAAAAAAGTACTTGTAACAGGAGGCTCCAAAGGAATCGGCCGTGGAATTGCAGAAGCTTTTATCAAGGAAGGGGCAGAAGTCGGCGTTATTGCCCGCGGGATGGAAGGACTTAACAGCATAAAGAAAGAATCCCCGGGCATTCAGGTTATTCAGGCAGACGTTTCAAATGAATCAGAAAGAAAAGAAGCCTTCGAAACCTTTATTAATAACTTTGGCACGATTGATATACTCGTCAATAATGCCGGTGGTTCCAGTGGAGGCAAAACAATGGAAACACCAGTATCCAGTTTCAGGGAAGCGATGGAACTCAATTATTTTTCCGCGCTGCACCTGTCTCAGCTGGCAGCAGCAGAAATGAAAAAACAGAGAAGCGGGGCTATTATCAACATTTCTTCTATTTTCGGAAGAGAATCCGGAGGAAAACCATCGTACAATAATGCAAAAGCTGCCATGATCAGTCTTACTAAATCGATGGCAGACGAAGTGATTCAGGACGGGATCCGCGTAAACGGAATTGCTCCGGGATCTATTCTTCATCCTACCGGCAACTGGCAGAAGCGGCTGGAGGAAAATCCGGAGAAAATCCATCGGTTTGTAGAAGAGCAGATTCCTGCCGGCCGCTTCGGTACGGTGGAGGAAGTTGCAGACACAGCCGTTTTTCTGGCATCCGACCGGGCTTCCTGGATTGTTGGAGCAACGCTGAATGTTGACGGCGGCCAGTCCCGTTCCAACTTTTAAATAGGATAAATGTGTGTTTATTTCGCCTTTCGAAATATGGTAAGATGAATAAAAAAGGAGCTGATGGCCTGATTATGAACTGGAAAAATGCAAATACCTACCCTTATTCTTCTCAACGAAACGTTACTTTCGGCAGAAATGGAATGGTAGCGACCTCCCAGCCGCTGGCAGCCCAGGCTGGTCTTGATATTTTAAAAAAAGGGGGCAACGCCGTTGATGCAGCTATTGCCACCGCTGCAGCACTAACTGTAGTTGAACCAACCTCAAATGGTATCGGAAGTGATGCCTTTGCTCTCGTCTGGGTGAAAAATAAGCTTTACGGCCTGAACGCAAGCGGGCATTCGCCCGAGGATATTTCCCTGGAAGCGTTAAAAGAGCGAGGCATTGAGGAAATTCCGAAGTACGGGTTTACTCCTGTCACAGTACCAGGGGCACCTGCTGCCTGGGCTGAGCTGGCTGAACGGTTCGGAAACCTGCCTTTAAAAGAATCATTGGAACCGGCAGTTACATACGCAAGAGAAGGTTTCCCACTGAGTCCTACACTGGCCGGCTTCTGGGAAAAGGCAGGCCGGGTATTTAAAGAAAAGCTCACTGGAGAAGAATTCCAGGCATGGTTTGAAACATTTGCTCCCGGCGGGAAGACACCTGCTGCAGGAGAGATGTGGAAGTCGGAAGACCACGCTGCTACACTGGAGAAAATTGGTGAAACGAGTGCGGGATCTTTTTACCGTGGGGAGATTGCAGAAAAAATTGATCAGTTTTCCCAAGATTTTGGAGGGTTTATCCGTTACAAAGATCTGGCTTCTTTTAAGCCGGAATGGGTGGATCCGGTTTCAGTAAACTATAAGGGTTACGATGTATGGGAAATTCCTCCGAATGGCCAGGGAATAGTAGCATTAATGGCTTTGAATATGCTTAAAAATGACTCCTTTACCTCAAGGGAATCTGAAGATACTTATCACAGGCAGATAGAAGCTATGAAGCTTGCTTTTACTGATGGTGAAAAGTACATTACCGAGTCCGGGAAAATGTCACAGAAAATGGACGATATGCTGAGTGACAGTTACGCCCAAAAAAGAAGAAATGAGATAGGGGAAGAGGCATTAATGCCGGAAGCCGGGGACCCATCCGCTTCAGGCACGGTATACCTTGCGGCTGCAGACAATGAAGGAAACATGGTTTCTTTCATTCAGAGTAACTACATGGGATTCGGTTCCGGGCTCGTTGTACCGGGTACAGGTATTGCTCTGCAGAACAGAGGCCACAATTTTAGTATGGATCCAGAGCACGATAATGCTCTTGCTCCGAAAAAAAGACCTTACCACACGATCATTCCCGGATTTTTAACGAAGGGGACAGAAGCTGTAGGACCTTTCGGAGTAATGGGAGGATTCATGCAGCCCCAGGGGCATATGCAGATAGTCATGAATTCTGTAGATTTCGGAATGAATCCCCAGTCGGCCCTGGATGCGCCGCGCTGGCAGTGGATGGGACAGAAAAACGTGCTGGTGGAACACAGTGTACCAAACCACATTGCTCTTTCTCTTACCTCGAGAGGGCATGAAATTCAAATGACTCATCAGTCCGGACATTTTGGACGCGGACAGATCATTTGGAGGGATCCCGAAACAGGGGTTCTTGCGGGGGGAACCGAAGCACGGACAGATGGAAGTATTGCTGTTTATTAAAAAAACTTCTTTACCTGCTGAAGACAACTGTACCGGCTTAATAATAGCGACAGACTTTATTTCGCGCCGTTTCCGGATAATTAAGCATGTGCATTGACGAAGCCTGTTAACTTAACATCGCGCATTTTTGAAAGAAAGGGGCCGGGAAGGTGTTTTCCCAGCACCCTTTCTTTCCGTGTGAATCAGCAATTGAATTAAGGAATGAAAAAGGAGGCTGTTTCAGCCGTGGAAAAACAAATTCAGCTTTTTATGGCTTTTCTTCGTGTCGGTCTTCTCGGCTATG
>PWLM01000241.1 GCA_003560495.1 Bacillus sp. (in: firmicutes)
CGGGCAGCTTCCCTTATTCAGCAGCTTGCCGGAGGAGAAGTACTCGACGAAACGGCAGAATTTGATGAACTGGACCGGAGTGAAAAAATCGTCCGTATTACACTTGGACGTATCAACAGTTCGCTCGGAACCGATTTAAGCGCAGAAAACGTGCTTTCGATCATGGACCGTCTCCAATTTAAAGCAGAAGAGGAAGAAGGCGAATTTATTATACACGTTCCGACACGCCGTCAGGACATCTCCATCGAACCGGATATCGTGGAAGAAGTAGCCCGCCTGTACGGATACGACAATATCCCTGTCACACTGCCGAATCCCCCATCCACTCAGGGAGGGCTTTCGGAAAAGCAGAAGCAGAAGCGGAAAATACGCCGCTATCTGGAATCGAGCGGACTGCATGAAGCCGTAAGCTATTCCTTGACGACGAAAGAAAAAGAAGCTGCTTTTATCGGAGCAGAGCAGGCAAGAGTCGCTGTCGCCCTCCCTATGAGTGAAGAGCGGAGCACCCTCCGGACAACGCTCGTACCGCACCTGCTGGATGCGCTGAGCCATAACCGGAACAGAAACCGTTACAACCTTTCGCTGTATGAAATGGGATCTGTTTTCCATACAGAGGAAGAAAACGTCAGCGTTCAGCCGCAGGAAGAGACCCATTTGGCCGGCGCCTTCATGGGACTGTGGGAACAGCATGCCTGGCAGGGAGAGAAAAAAGCGGTTGATTTCTTCGTTGTAAAAGGTGTTGTGGAAGGAATTCTTGCGGAGCTTCAGGTTGTGGCAGGATTTGAAAAAACAGAAAAACCGGGACTTCATCCAGGACGTACGGCTTCTGTCGTTGCCGATGGGGAGGAAGTGGGCTGGATCGGCCAGCTGCATCCGTCAACTGCCAAACAGTGGTCGCTTCCAGAAACGTACGTTTTCGAACTGAACCTTATGAAGCTCCTTGAATCCGGAGGAGACGAGATGCGCTACCGCCCGATCCCGCGTTATCCTGCAGTGGACCGTGACATTGCACTCGTTGTGGATCACGAAGTCAGTGCCCGTGAACTGGAGGCAGTAATCCGGGAAACCGGCGGGGAGCTTCTCACGCGTGCGGATGTGTTTGATCTGTATGAAGGAGAGCATGTGGAAGCAGGGAAAAAATCCGTTGCTTTTTCTCTTCGCTATCTGAATACGGAAAAAACACTTACGGAAGAAGAAGTAACGCTCGTTCACAGTCAGGTGCTGAAAGCACTCGAAGAAAAAACCGGAGCTGTGCTCCGCACCCAGTAATTTTATAAGTGTGTTAATTTATAATAGAAAAGCTGCCCCTGGAAGCCGATGGATCGGCTTTTTCAGGGGCAGCTTTCTTGTAGTGGGTGAGCAGATTGCAAATTACGTATAAGTGCTGAGAAACAAAAATATTTGATGAGACCTCCGATACGAAGTCGGGACACGCAGAGGATCAGTACTGTTCGAGAATCCATTTTGGCGAACTGTTCTTTCACCAAAATTAGTCGAGAACAAGCCTTCAGGTAAGCCTCGCCGAGAGTGCAGCGTTATGTCCATCATATAAACGAGCTGTTTTCAAGGCAGCTTAAAAATAAAACATAAATATGAGGGACGTCCTTCTGCGTTTCTACAGGGAGTTACAAAAGGGTGGGCTTAAGCGGATTCCACCCACTCTCTTACCGGTATACTTCTTCATCCCGTATGCTTCCTTTCAGAGGTATCCGCAGAAGGGATCCGGCAGATTAAAGCTGCTTTACCGCACGGTCCGTGTTGGAAAAATGCCATTTCACCGAGTTATACAGGGCTTCTTTTCCCCGGGACTTGTAAATTTCCCGGGCCGCCTGGTCGACGCGGGGGCCTGCTCCTTTCGGGATGGTCACCCCAAGCGTTTCGGCCAGTTTATCCATTTCCTTTAAAAACGCATAGCGGGCAAGAATGGATCCCGCGGCAACAGCAGGATGCAGATCCTCTGCTTTTGTCGCGAAATAAATAGGGAGGGTATCCGGCCATCGTTTGCCGCTCTGTTTTAAGTAGGAAAAATAGGTGTCGGGTTTTACGAACTGATCAATCAGCACGCCGTCGAACGGTTCCCCATTTTCTTTCAGTTTGGCAATAACGTTTTTAATCGCTTCATGGTGCAGCAGAGCTTTCATGCGACCTTGATTCATTCCTTCTGCCTGCAGGCGGTTGTATTTTTCATTGCGGAGCACCGTGAGGCTGTAAGTGCACTGCTTTAAAAGCTTTGGTGCTGTCTGTCGGATTTCCGGGTCAGTGATTGTCTTGGAATCTCTCAGACCGAGGGAGGCAGCTGATTCAAGCTGGTCCCTTGTCAGATGGGCAGCTACTACTGTGATCGGGCCGAAATAGTCCCCGGTCCCCGTTTCATCGCTCCCGACGAGCGGAAGGCCGTCAATGGACTCCGGAGGAGCATACCGGTGGTTATTGACTGAGGATTTGCCAGAGGACTTCGCCGAAGCCGCGGGACTCCCCCAGCGGGAGGCTTCCTTATGACTGTTCTTACCTTGGAACAATACTTTTCCTGATTTATAGGCGGTAATATGGCAGCCTTCCGTTTTCGTGGAAAAAACGGCTCCCGGTGGTGCGGAGGCGAGTCCGCCTTTTTCGTAATAGGCTTTCATTTCTGCTAGCTTTCTGGGTGAAGCTTTAATAACCTGCTGACTCATGTTGTCCTCCTATGTACTGGTTTTTTCTCCTGACCTGTCCTTAACATTGTACACGCTTGCTCATAACAGCTGATATAACCTGTTTGATTGTATCAGATACAAGCAGTGCAGAGCTACATGATACCGTTTTCCATTTAACATCAAATTTATTTTCATACGGCGGCCGGCATGTTATGATGGAAGATAGGATTTCCACTGCAGACGGGGAGGGAGCGCGTTGGAGGAACAAAACCGTAAAATACGTACCGTTGTACGCATCGGTAAAAACACTTATACGGTCGTAGGCAAAGAAAGCGAGCAGCATGTGATGGAAGCTGCCGACCTTGTTGACGCCAAAATAAAGGAAATTAAATCGAAAAATCCTTATTTATCTCCCACCCAGCTTGCTGTCCTGGCTGCTTTGAATATAAGTAATGACTATGTAACAGTGAAAAAGAAACTCGAGGACAAACAAAATGAAGAGGATTGACGTTCATGCTTAGTATATTTTTAATTATTATGCTGCTGATCAGCTTTATGGTCGGTTACCGGCGGGGATTTATTCTGCAGGCGGTGCATATTGTCGGCCTGATCATCTCGTTTCTTGTGGCCTGGCTTTATTATGAAAACCTGGCTGGAATAATTCAGCTCTGGGTGCCTGAAACACAGCTTCCGGATGAGTCACCGTGGCCCCTGATGAATGAAGCTTTCGGCAATGAAAATGTTTATTACAACGGAATAGCATTTGTTATTATCTTTATTGTCGTAAAAATTATTACGCAGATTATCGGTTCTATGTTCGACTTTGTCGGGAATCTTCCGGTGCTTCACTTTATTAACAACTGGCTCGGAGCAGTCCTCGGCTTTATCGAAGGTCTGATTATTACGGCCATTCTGCTGCACCTTGCCGCACTGATCCAGGTCGACTTTGTCCAGGAGCTGCTGCAGACTTCCACTGTCGCCCAATGGATTTTCCATTATACACCGATTGTGTCCAACGAAATCCGTGAGCTTTGGATTGAAGGGACAGGCCGGTAGATTATTTTTAACAGAACGATAAAAAAGCCTGTTTTTTCGAACGTGCTGAAAGCACCAGGAAAACAGGACTTTTTTTTGTGAAGGAGAGAGTCCTGTGAATAAAAAAGAAGTGATTCAAACACTTGAAACAATTGCTGTTTATCTTGAAATCAAAGGTGAAAATGCGTTCCGTGTATCAGCTTACCGTAAAGCGGCTGGTGCGCTTGAAAAAGACGAGCGGAGCCTGGAGGAAATAGAAGATCCGGCATCGATCAGCGGCATCGGCAAAGGAACAGCAGGTATTATTAACGATCTGCGGCAAACAGGAACAACAGAGCTTCTGGAACAGCTTCAGCAGGAAGTGCCGGAAGGGCTTGTGCCCCTGCTTAAGCTGCCGGGTCTCGGCGGCAAAAAGATCGGTAAATTATATCAGGAGCTTGGAATAACGAGTGCAGAAGAACTTAAAAAAGCATGTGAGGCAAATGACGTCCAGGGGCTGACCGGCTTTGGAAAAAAGACAGAGGAAAAAATTCTCGAAGCAGTGAACGCGATGGGGCAGAGACCGGACAGGCTGCCGATCGTTCAGGTGTATCCGGCAGTTGAAGCGCTTGGAGAAAGGCTTGATAAGATGGCGGCTGTCCTACGCTGGGAACTGGCCGGAAGCTTCCGGCGCGGAAGAGAAACGGTGAAAGATCTGGATTTTATTATTTCGACGGAAAATCCCGGAGCAGTGAAAGACGCCATTCTCGCTCTGCCGGAAATCGATGCTGTGATCGGTAAAGGCGAAGCAAAAATCTCTGTCGAATTCCAATTTGGGGACGTAATTATTCCCTCAGACTTCCGGATTGTTGAAGACCGCTCTTTTGCTTCCACTCTGCATCACTTTACCGGCTCCAAAGACCACAACGTGCTGATGCGTCAGCGGGCGAAGGAGCGCGGGGAAAAAGTAAGTGAATACGGTGTGGAAAACGAAGAAACCGGGGAACGTATTTATTTTAAATCGGAAGAAGAGTTTTACGCGCACTTTGGTCTTTCTTTTATTCCTCCGGAAGTGCGGGAAGGACGTCATGAGCTGGAGAGGAACTTCGATAACCTTGTTCAGCTGAGTGATATTAAGGGAGACCTGCATATGCATACGACGTGGAGCGACGGAGCCCAGTCAATAGAAGAGATGGCGGACAGATGCATTGAAAAAGGGTATGAATACATGGCTGTTACGGACCACTCCCAGTATTTAAAAGTAGCCAATGGGCTGAGTGTGGAACGTCTCAGAAGGCAGCATGAAGAAGTCCGCCGTATCGAAAAAGATAAAAATATCCGTATTTTCACCGGAGTGGAGATGGACATACTTCCGGACGGTATGCTTGATTACGAAGACGACGTGCTGAAAGAGATTGATTTTGTCATAGCTTCCATTCATTCTTCTTTCCAGCAGGATGAAGAAACCATCATGATGCGGCTCGAAAACGCCTGCCGGAATCCTTATGTAAACATGATCGCTCATCCAACGGGAAGACTGATCGGTCGGCGGGACGGATACAAGGTCGATATGGACCGTCTCATCCGTACTGCAGCCGAAACAGGAACGGTGCTTGAACTGAATGCCAACCCGAACCGTCTGGATCTTGCAGCGGAGCCGCTGGCTAAAGCGAAGGAGGCGGGGGTGAAAGTGGCAGTCAACACTGATGCCCACCGGTTTGATATGCTTGAAGACATGGAAGCGGGTGTCAAAACCGCCCGCAGAGCAGCTCTTGAAGGTAAAGACGTTTTAAATACATGGACGACGGCAGAACTCGAAAAGTTTTTAAAAAAGTAATAACAATAAGCAGGTAAGAAGGGATTGTTAACATGATAGAACGGGTCAGCCGTGTGCTTGAATACGAAAAAATGAAAGAGCAGCTGCTTCCTTTTGCAGGTTCTTCTCTCGGAAAAGATAAAGTGAAAAAGCTTATGCCCTCTTTTTCTTTTGA
>PWLM01000028.1 GCA_003560495.1 Bacillus sp. (in: firmicutes)
ACAGAAGAGGCTGCTGTAGGAGAAATTCTCGGTTACCTGGACCTGGACGAGGCGGAGCTGGAGTCCTTTGAATTAAGTCTTCTTTTCTCTGATGGAGAAACGCTGGAAGCAGAAAGATAATTGCAGAAAACCGCCTTCCAGTAGAAGGTTCAGGGTGTTTTAATTCACCTGCAAAAATAACGGCGCCCGCTGGAGCTGTCTTTCCGGAAGTAACGGAAGGCAGCTTTTTTTATTCGTTTTACGCAGGCTTCCTTGAAACTGGCCCGTTATGTAATGGACACAACGCTGCTGCACGCTCAGCGGGGCTTACCCGAGGGCTTGTTCTCGACTAATTTTGGCGGGAGAACCGTCCGCCAAAATGGATTCTCGAACGGCGCTGATCCTCTGGGTGTCCCCGCCTTCGTTACACAGCGTAAAATAGTTTCATTTTTCATGGTGCAGGTTTAACTGCATCCAGGTCTTTGTCCGCTATTGATGCTTGCAGAAAAAATTAGCTTTCAAACGGCCTGCCGTGGAGGAGATATTCAGGTATGCTTACGCACTGCGGGATCTTCCAATCTCCTTCTTCCACGGGCTGCTTTCCGCTTCGTTTTTTTATAGAAAAAGAAAAGTTCTGCTTTTCATAAACGCTGCTCTTTTTTATAAAATCGATGCCCGGTTAGAGAGGCCTGCGGAAGCATGCATATCCTCCCGGACGGAAGGGACAGCTGAAGGCTTTCTCCGCGGCAGGTGTAAAGAGCCGCAGGCAACCTTCAAAAACAGCGCAGGTCTTTAACAGAGACACTCATGCAAAATTGTTGCACCATGATGGATGAAAACAGTCTTCTCTATCGTTCGTTTTACCAGAAGCTGTAGTGGACATGGAGGGACTCCTGAGCGATGAAGGCCGAGCCCGCTCGGAAAGCCTCTCCATGGAAACGAAAGCATACGTTCATTTTTTAAATTTTCAAGGCAGCCTTTACGTAAGAGCCGGGAAGAAAAAAATACAAGAAAAGAATTGACACGTGAAGCAGAAAAGCCTAACATAAACCTAGAAAGGTTAACCGGTTCACCGCAAATGACGGAGAGGGGGCCATCGATGGAAAAAAGAGCGACAATTAAAGAAGTAGCCGAAAAAGCGGGGGTCTCCAAAGCAACAGTTTCCTATGTGCTAAATAATACGAAAAAAGTTTCGGAATCAACGAAAGAACGGGTGCTGCAAGCTGCCCGGGAGCTGCAGTATGCACCGGATTTTACAGCTGTCAGCCTGACAAAAAAGAAATCACGGATGATCGGGGTTATTCTTCCGCTGATCAATGAATCCATTGCAGGAATCATGCAGGAAAATACATATTACAACGAGATGATCAGCGCGGTGGAAAAAACTTCCCGTGAAAATAACTACGATATCCTGCTGGCAGGACTCGCAAGGCCCGAGGATTACCGGAGCTGGGTGCAGAAGCGGCGGCTGGACGGATTGCTGTTTCTCGGTCTGTTTCCAGAAGGTATTTACAAAGAAATGCATAGTATGGATGTCCCGGCCGTGCTGATTGACACCTACGAATCCCACACGGCAAACTACCCGGCTGTAAATATTGATGATGAAAAAGGCGGGTGGCTGGCAGCGCATCATCTGATTTCCAACGGACACGATAAAATTGTGTTTTTAAGCGTCGATCTGGACAATCCGGTGGAAAAAGAAAGGTTTCAAGGATGCACGAGAGCTTTAAAAGAAGCCGGTCTTCCACCTCCCGCCGTTATGAAAGCAGAAGATATTCACAGTTTTGAGAGCGGTTACGAAGCTGGAAGACAGATTTTCCAAGAGAAAAAGTATACGGCGGTGATTTCCGGATCCGACACGACGGCACTTGGAATTATGCGGGCTGTACACGACGAAGGGGGGAAACTCCCGGAGGATTTGTCCGTAGTCGGCTTCGACGACCTGAGGCTGAGCCGTTACGTAATACCTTCCCTGACAACGATCCGCCAGCATATCGAAAAAAAAGGAACGCTGGCAGCGGAAAAACTCGTCCGGGTAATGGAAGGGCAGGAAGAACAACCGGAGATGGTGGATGTAGAACTTATTATCCGCGAATCGACCGGAAAACGATAATAAAGGAGATGGCATTATGCACGTAACGATTTGGAACGAAAACAGACATGAAAAGAAAAATCCGGAAGTAGGAAAGGTTTATCCGGAAGGGATTCATGGAGCGCTCGAGCAGTTTCTGCAGGCGGAAGGTAGAACGACCGGCACGGCTGTTCTTGATGAGCCGGAACATGGTCTGACAGAAGAGGTGATGAACAAAACCGACGTCCTTCTCTGGTGGGGGCACATTGCCCATGATGAAGTGTCAGATCATATCGTGGAACGGGTACACGAGCGGGTGCTGGAAGGCATGGGACTCATTGTCCTTCACTCCGGGCACTTCTCTAAAATATTTAAGAAGCTCATGGGGACAACCTGTGACCTGAAGTGGCGCGAAGCAAATGAAACCGAGCGGCTGTGGGTGCTTGATCCATCCCATCCGATTACGGAAGGCATCGGGGAGTACATTGAGCTCGAGCGGGAAGAAATGTATGGTGAACACTTTGATATTCCGGCGCCGGATGAGCTCGTCATGATGAGCTGGTTCGAAGGAGGAGAAGTGTTCCGCAGTCTCTGCACGTATCAGCGCGGAAATGGAAAAGTCGTTTACTTCCGGCCCGGCCATGAAACGTACCCGACGTACCATCATAAGGATATTCAGCGTGTCATTCAGAACGCTGTCAGCTGGGCTGCTCCGCTTAACAGGCCGCGCCCGGTTTACGGCAACCACGATAACCCGCTGGAAACTATTCAGCCGAAAGGAGATCTTTAAATGATAAAAGCAGCTGTTATTGGATGCGGAAGCATTGCCAGACATCGTCACCTGCTGGAATATCAGGCGAATCCGGAGGTGGAAATCACGGCCGTCTGTGACATCAATCAGGAAAGAGCAGAGGATCTCGGCAGCATTTTCGATGCGATGGCCTACACAGATTACGAGGAAATGCTTGAACGGGAGGAAATCGACGTTGTCAGTGTCTGTACACCGAACTATCTTCACGCACCAATGACAATTAAGGCACTGGAATCAGGGAGGCACGTTCTCTGTGAAAAGCCGATGGCAACTTCAGCAGAAGAGGCGGATGAAATGATCGAAGCAGCGAAAAACGCCCGGAAGTGGCTGATGATCGCTCACAATCAGCGTTTCGTACCTTCCCATGAAAAAGCAAGACAGCTTATTTCCGACGGGGAAATTGGCAAAGTATACAGTTTCCGTACAGCATTCGGCCACGGTGGACCGGAAGGTTGGAGCGCCGACGGGGCAGACAGCTGGTTCTTTAAGAAAGATGAAGCCTTTATCGGTGCAATGGGAGACCTCGGCGTCCATAAAACCGACCTTCTGCGCTTTATTTTAGGGGAGGAGATCGTAAGCGTCGGAGCATTTATCGAAACGAGTGCGAAAGATCACAGTACAGTCGATGATAATGCAGTGTGTGTGCTCCGTACCGCCGGGGGCACGATAGGAACGTTGGCAGCGAGCTGGTCATACGTCGGAGGGGAAGACAACTCCACCATTATTTACGGCGAAAAAGCGATGCTTCACTTGGAAGAAGACCCTGTAAACAACCTCGTGATTCAATATCACAACGGCGACCGCGTCAAGTTTGAACTCGGCGGCATACAGACAAATGAATCCGGCGGGCAGAAAAGCACAGGAGTGATCGATGCGTTTATCGAATCCGTACAGGCGGATACCGAGCCTCCCGTGCCCGGTGAAGAAGGAAAGAAGTCTCTTG
The DNA here is from genome assembly GCA_003560495.1 of Bacillus sp. (in: firmicutes). Classification (GTDB taxonomy): domain Bacteria; phylum Bacillota; class Bacilli; order Bacillales; family Salisediminibacteriaceae; genus Alkalicoccus. The sequence continues at coordinate 3,805 of PWLM01000028.1, forward strand.
AAGTTATTCTTGCCGCCCTGGAAGCGGATGAAACAAAACGTATTATTGATTTGTAGGCAGGGGGCAGTCAGCTAATGAACCGTTTAAAAATAGGGATTATTGGAGCAGGAGGTATAGCGCGGGAAAGGCATATTCCCGTGCTGCTTCAGCTGAAGCACGAAGCGGAAGTTACTGCTGTATGTGATATTAATATCGAAACCGCCAAACAGGCAGCCGTTTCTTTTTCACAGCCGCACGTAACGACGGACTACCGGGAGGTCTTTTCCCACACAGATGCCGTCATTATCTGTACGCCGAACAAGTTTCATAAAGAAATAACCGTCGCAGCCCTGGAAGCAGGTGTCAACGTGTTCTGCGAAAAGCCGATGGCGATGAGTGCAGAAGAAGGAAAAGACATGCTTGAAACTTCCGAAAGAACCGGCAAAAAGCTTCTGATTGCTTACCACTACCGTTCCATGAAAGAAAGCCAGGCAGCGCAGAAGCTGATTGAAAAACAGGAAATCGGCGCACCGATGGTGGCAAGAGTACAGGCGCTGCGGCGCCGGAAAGTGCCCGGTTGGGGTGTTTTCACGGACAAGGAAATGCAGGGCGGCGGCGCGCTGATTGATTTCGGATGCCATTTTCTTGATTTGTCGCTCTGGCTGCTCGGCAGTCCGGAACCGGTGGAAGTAACCGGAAATACGTACAACCAGCTGAGTAAAATGGACGGTCAGGTGAATCAGTGGGGAAAAGTTGATAACGAATCGTTTGAAGTGGATGACCACGTAACAGCCTACATTCGTTTCGACAACGGGGCTTCGATGCTGTTCGAAACATCCTGGGCCGCTAATGTAAAGGAAGATAAAGAGTACGTCAGCATTTCGGGTGACACCGGGGGGATCGATCTTTTCCCGCTGGAAGTGAACCAGGCAAAACACGGGATGCTGTTAGACAGCACGATGAACTGGGTGCCGGGGGAAGAAAGCCCCGGACTGTTCCAGATGCAGAATTTTATCGACGCCTGCCTCGGAGAAGCAGAATTGATTGTGCCTGCGGAAGAAGCGCTTAAAGTTCAGCGGATCATCGATGCCATATATGAGAGCAGTGACACCGGACGAAGTGTACAGCTGTAATTAAAGGAGGAGAACACATGAAAACGGGAGTATTTACAGTGCTTTTTTCAGAAAAGTCCTTTGAGGATATGCTCGATTACGTCAAAGAGGCAGGGGTGGAAGCCGTCGAAATCGGAACCGGAGGGTATCCGGGCAACGCCCATTGTGACATCGACGCGCTTTTGGAAGATGAAAATCTGCGCAGCGAATATCTTGAAAAGGTGCACAGCCGGGGGCTGACGATCAGTTCCTTCAGCTGTCACGGGAATCCAATTGACCCGAATGAGGCATTTGCACAGGAATCCTATGACATTCTTTTGAAAACGATCCGTCTTGCCTCATTGATGAATGTACCGGTCGTCAACGGATTTTCAGGCACGGCGGGAGACCACGAAGGAGCGAAATACCCGAACTGGCCGACGGCTCCGTGGCCGAATGAATACAGCGATGTTCTGAAATGGCAGTGGGAGGAGAAACTTATTCCGTGCTGGAAAAAGATCGGTGAAGAAGCCGAAGCGCACAATGTGAAGATCGGCCTGGAACTGCACGGTGGGTTTCTTGTGCATTCCCCGCATACGATGCTGAAGCTTCGGGAAGCGACTTCACCGGCTGTCGGTGCGAACCTGGATCCGAGCCACTTATGGTGGCAGGGCATTGATCCGGTTGCTGCTATCAAGATTCTTGGAAAAGCCGGTGCGCTGCATCATTTTCATGCCAAAGATACATACATTGACCAGGACAACGTCAATATGTATGGGCTGATTGATATGCAGCCTTACAGCGAAGTACAGACGAGAGCATGGTCTTTCCGTTCTGTCGGCTGCGGTCACAGTATGCAGGAGTGGAACGATATGATCAGCGCCCTCCGTACCTATGGATACGATCACGTCGTAAGCATCGAGCACGAAGACCCTATTATGTCTATCGATGAAGGGTTCCAGCGTGCAGTTAATAATGTGAACAGCGTGATGATCCGTGAACAGCCCGGCGAGATGTGGTGGGTGTAGCATAAATTCTTTGCGGAAAGCTTCTGGAAGAAAACATTTAAGAGGATGTCCCGTTACCGCTCTGCGGTGGGGCATCCTCTTTTTGGTTTTTCCGGGCAGACCATGTCGGGATGTTTAATCACGATCAGAGGAAAATTAAACTTTAACCGGAGGTGTTTAATCATTATAGCCGGCTGATTTGTCATTTAAGGAATGATTAATCAGGTGCCGGCTGTTTTTAATCAGTAAAAGCTGTTTTCCGGGAAGAATTAATCAGTACAGACCCACCTTTGATCATCCGGAGGCCCCAGTTCCGCCCGGAAAAAATATTTTGTACAAATAAAATCTCATCTATTGCCGGTAGGAGGTTGTTTTTCTCAACTAAGTATATTAATATAATCTAAAACATAGTAAACAGGTAAGTTTTATAAAAATAAAGGGGGCGTGGGCAAATGAGCGGAGAACTTGTTTCCCTTCATCGCGTGCACAAAGCGTTTCAATCGAATGGACAGAAAACAGAAGTGCTGAAAGACATCAGCCTTTCTATAGAACAGGGGGAAACCGTTTCCATTCTAGGAAAAAGTGGATGCGGAAAAAGTACACTGCTGAATGTCATCGGAGGATTCCATCCACCGACGGAAGGCACAGTTTACTTCGGGGAGGAGCAAGTCACTTCGCCATCCCGCCGGGCAATCATGCTGTTCCAGCACTATGCGCTTCTGCCGTGGCGTTCCGTACTGAAAAATGTGGAACTAGGACTGGAGCCGGAAGGGCTTTCCAAAGAGGAGCAGCGGGAGCGTGCCGAGAGATACCTCGAACTCGTAGGGTTGAAGGACAGCCTGCATAAGTTTCCTTCAAGCCTTTCCGGGGGAATGCAGCAGCGGGTAGCTATTGCCAGAGCACTCGCCATTCGTCCGGAAATGATTTTAATGGACGAACCTTTTGCTGCTCTCGATACATTTACACGCTATTACCTTCAGGATGAACTGCTGAAAATACAGGAACAGGAAAAAACAAACATCGTGCTCGTTACGCATGATATTGACGAAGCTGTTTATTTGTCGGACAGGGTGTTTGTGATGGATGCCTCTCCGGGAAGAATCCGGCGTACGATTGAGGTTAATCTGCCCCGCCCACGGGACAGAAGTCACCGGGATTTTCAGTATTACAGGAAAATGATTCTCGACGAATTCGACTTCAGCCGCAGGGAAGAGCAGCTGGAGTACAACATTTAGAGCTGGAGGAAACACTATGATTAAAGCAAAAAAACTGATCAGCTGCGGAGTTCTTTCCTCTATTCTGCTTCAGGCCTGTGGAAGCCCGGAAAGTACAGAAGAGGAAGAAGAAGTAATCCGGCTCGGACACCTCCCTATCACCCATGCCGCACCGCTGTATTTTCTTGACGATAACCAGGAGGAATACATGGACGGAGTCCGTGTGGAACTCATTCAGTTCAGCAGCTGGATCGAGCTGATGGATGCGCTGAATACCGGTAGAATTGATGGGGCCTCGGTTCTGTTTGAGCTTGCCATGAAAGCACGTGAACGCGGTATCGACATACAGGCGATGGCTCTCGGACACCGGGAAGGAAATCCGATCATCGTCGATCCGGAAGTGGACAGTCCGGAAGATCTCGTCGGTGAAACGGTAGCCATTCCACATACATTATCTGCCCACAACCTGCTTCTCGATGAAATGCTGAGCCGGTCCGGCCTTGAATATGAAGACGTAAATGTTGTGGAGATGCCGCCGCCGGAGATGCCGGCAGCACTTTCTGAAGGCCGCGTTTCCAGCTATATTGTGGCAGAACCTTTTGGAGCGCTTGGAGTAACGAACGAGATAGGAGAAGTAATGTACCAGTCCAGCGAATTCTGCCCGGACAACTGCCTTTGCTGCGCTCTCGTACTGCGGGAGGACTTTATGGAAGACTCCCCGGAAACAGCGGATCAGTTTATGAAAGGGTATCTGGCAGCAAGTGAGGAGGCAGGGGACGGATCGGAAGAATCTCTCCGTACGCATGCAGATTATCTGCCCGTGGAAGAAGGGGCGCTGGAACTTTCTCTGGAATGGATTTCCTACGATGATCTGGATATCAGAGAAGATGAGTATGAATATCTTCGGGAGAAACTCGTGGACATGGACCTGGTAGATGAACCGCCTTCCTACGAAGAATTTGTAAACCGCCGATACCTGGAGGAAAGAGGGTAATTTATGAAGCTTGGTCAATCCATATTATATGCTTTTACCGCATTTATAATCGTAATTATTATCTGGCAGTCGATCATCTGGATCGGTGACTATCCGGAAGCGCTGCTGCCGTCTCCGCTCATGGTTTTCTGGGGAATCGTCTCCATTATTCAGGACGGCACGCTGTTCACCCACGTGCAAATCAGCCTTTTCCGATTTTTTACCGGGTATTTAACAGCGGTCGTAGCAGCAGTTCTGCTCGGACTTCTTCTCGCGAGAACGACCCACATCTGGAGAATAGTCGACCCTGTCGTACAGGTGCTCCGGCCGGTTGCACCTGTCGCCTGGTCGCCGTTTATCGTGCTCTGGTTCGGGATCGGCAATATGCCTGCCATTGTCATTATTTTTATTGCCGCTTTCTTTCCAGTGCTGCTTTCTACCGTATCAGCAGTGAAAAAAATTGATCCAACGTATTTGAAACTGGCAGAAAACATGGAGCTGAGCCGGACGTCGCTGCTATGGAAAATTATCTTTCCGGCGTCGTTCCCTTATATCGCCAACGGGCTGCACATTGCGGTGGGGACTGCCTGGATTTTCCTCGTGGCAGGGGAAATGATCGGAGCCCAGTCCGGCCTCGGCTATTTGATCGTCGATGCGAGAAACGCGCTTGATCTGGATCTCGTGCTCGCAGGTATTTTCTTTATCGGTGTACTTGGGCTGCTTCTCGACAAATCGATCGGCGTTTTCGAACGCTGGATCGGGCGTCAGTGGGGAGCAGAAGGCTGACAGCATATTTTCCTTTAAAAAAGCTGCCTCTGTCGAATAAAATCGACAAAGGCAGCTTTTTTTGTATAAATTGTTTCAACCAATAGTTCAATAAATAATGCGTCGAAATAAAGTCCGGAGACCGTCACTGAAAAATTAATTTTCCACTCGACCGGCTTCTATCGCGATCATAGGGTTTCTGTTTAACAAATTGGCTCTGTTAAAGCTCCTTGTAATTATTTAAGGTTGCCTGCACCTCTGTACACCTGCCGTCCGGGAGGATCTGCGCCCTTCCGCAGGCGTCTCGAAAAATCGCATGTGGATCGGTGTGGTGGAATAAAGAACAACGTTCATGAAAAGCAGATCTTTTCTTTTTCTTTGAAAAAAACGGAGTGGAAAGCAGCCCGTGGAAGAAGGAGATTGGAAGATCCCGCAGGGCGTAAGCGCGAGGAAGCTGAAAATCCCCTCCACGGCAAGCCTGCCGGTTGGAAGTGAAGTTTTTCTCCAGCCATCAACAGCGAACTTTAACATAGCTAACAAATTAAGAAGAAGTCCGCCTGTCAGCGGGCTTCTTCTTTTTCCAGTACAGCCGGCTCAAGCTCTTCCCGGTCTACGCGGCGGCTGCAGCAGGAACAGTAATAGCTCATTTCCACTTCTGTCCGGCATTCTGTATGAATAAGCTTCTTGTAGCAAGGATCAAGGTGGTCCCTGCCCCATAAAAGAAGTGCGTCAAAAACGGTAGAGAAAGCACTGCCGGCTTCTGTAGGGCTGTAGCTGAAACGGGGAGGGTGCTCTGTGTAAAGCTCGCTTTCAACGAGCCCGAGTGTTTCAAGATGCTTCAGTCGTTCAGAAAGAATATTGGCGGAGATACCGGAAAGCTGTTTTTTCATTTCGTTAAACGTATGTCTGCCGATCAGCACTTCGTGAAGCACGAGCATCGTCCACCGGTCACCAACGAGGTTCAGGGTCTGGGCAATATTGCATTCCATTGGATAACGTTGTTTCATGATAAAACCACCTTAAATAGTCGGGATTATTTTTCATTTGCTCAGTTTCTTTTTAAACCAATACATATTGAATTAAACCCTATTATACCGGAGAAAAAAACTTTCTCAAGCTAGTGGGTTGTTTTTTTTAACTTCGTGCGGTAGAATAATCCTTATTAAGTTGATAGGATTAATACAAACAGGGAGGAATTACACATGGGTTTATATTTAATTGAATCATCACTGAATGAAAGCTTGAAAAATACAGAGGCATTTGAACAAAAGGTGGAGAAACTTGAAGAAAATCTTCGGGAAGAACTGATTGAAGTACAGGTAGCTTCCGACTTCGGCCGTGCTTTCTTTATTTTTGAGGCAGACGATGAAAGCAGCCTGAAACAGCAGCTGGAAAAAGAAGAGCTTCCGGTGGACCTCTCCAAAGAAGTGCGCATCGTGGGACAGGACCTGGAAGAAGCAAAGCAGCAAAAAGAAAAAATCAACTACCTTGTCGAGTGGAACCTTCCGGATAACCTGACAATGGATCAGTATCTCGAGAGAAAAAAGAAAAATTCCGTCCACTATGCGGAAGTACCGGAAGTATCCTTTTCCCGTACGTACGTCTGCGAAGATATGACAAAATGTCTCTGCTTCTATGACGCTCCGGATGATGAATCTGTTGTCCGTGCAAGAGAAGCAGTAAAAGCCCCGATCGACAGTATTACGCAGCTTTCCGACAAAAAATAAAAGCTAAATCATAAGGAGGACCCTGCCGTGCCTGCAATCAATCATGATGTACAACTGGATACCCTGCTTCAGCAGGAGCTGAAGCCGCTCGTACGGGCAATTGATGAAAAAGCATATTACCCGCGGGAATTTCTGCTGCAGCTTGGCAGAAATGGTTTTTTATCCTCAGAAGATAAGACAGTAGCGGAAGCAGCTGTGCAGGAAGTGAAAGTAGTGCAGCAGGTGTCCTCCTACTGTATGACGACTGGTTTCAATCTCTGGTGCCACATGGCGGCATTGACTTACGTGCGTCATACTGAAAACAAGGAATTGAAGGAACGCTTTCTTCCGGCTTTGGAAAATGGAGAAATCCTCGGTGCCACAGGGCTTTCCAACCCGATGAAGTTTTATGCAGACCTTGAAAAGCTGCACTTGAAAGCAGAGCGTGTAAACGGCGGCTACAAGCTGAATGGTGCTCTTCCTGCGGTGTCCAACCTGGGGGAGGATCACTGGTTTGGAGCCGTTGCTTCAGAAAATGGCCGGCGCATTATGGTTTTTGTCCCATGCAGTGACGAAAATCTGCAGCTGAAAGAAAAAGTATCCTACCTTGGGCTGAACGGCAGTGCCACGTTTGCCTGCCGCTTCGACGGAGTATTTATCCCTGACAGCCAGGTGCTTGCGGAAGACGCGGATACGTTCGTGCAGAAAATCCGGCCGTATTTTGTGACGTATCAGGTGCCGGTTGGTCTTGGAGTAATAGAGGCCGCTATCCGTTCGGTAGAGAAGTGTGTGAACAAGCAGAGCGGTGCCAATCAGTATCTTCCGGTACAGGCAGAGGATCTTCAAGTTCGTTTCGATGCAGTTCAGGAACAGTTCAGAGACCTGCTGGAAACCGGGGTGTCCTGGAAAGGGATTCTATCTGTCCGGAAAGATACCGTTTATTTAACGATGGACGCCGTGCACGCAGCGATGATGCATGCCGGCGGCTCGGCTTATCTGCAGACGAGTGCGGACGGCCGGCGCCTGCGGGAAGCATATTTCTTCATGAATCTGACACCGACCGTAAAGCATCTGGAAAAAATGTTTCAATAACAAAAAAGAGGAGCTGTCCTGAACAAATAGGACAGCTCCTCTTTAATTTGTGATGCGTGCAGTCTGATGATTAACGGCAGGTCTGTAATGATTAATTCCTCCCGGCGATCAGTAAATATTGATTAAAAACAGCCGGTAATGATTAAAAACGATCTTATTGACAAATAACCGGTCTATAATGATTAAACCGTCCCCGTTAAAGTTAATACTATCTATTTTAATGATTAAAGGCCAGCGCCTCAGAAACCAGGCGCAGAGTTAAAATAGTTTATCAGAAGCGTGCAGCCGGATTGTCTATTTTATTTTGATGCCGAAAATAGTATCGGCCCGCGTGCCGAGAACGATCGTATCGTCGTAAACAGCCGGAGAGGCTTCGATATTTGCCCCGAGGAACAGCTCGTCTTTCTTTTCACCGGTAGCTGCCTCAAGCAGGTGAAGATTTCCCTGCCAGTCACCTTGAATCAGATAGGTCGGTCCGTCTTCCTGGTAGACAGGAGCCGGAGAACTCCAGCCGTAGTCTTCCATTTCCCACGTCCAGACTTCTTCACCAGTTTCTTTGTCGAGAGCCACCATCGTTCCGGCATAAACGTCAGTCGTGCGGGCGATCGTAAAAATAATCAAGTCGTCAATATCATCTTTTCCGACGACAGGTGTAGCGAGGACGCCGCCGACTACTCCCGGGTAATAATAGGCGTCGTATCCCTCACGCCATACTTCCTCGCCGGTCAGGCCGTCTACTTTTCTTAAATAGGAAGTTCCGTCTTCTTCTACATTATCAACTTCAGAGCCGGTGTAGAGGTAGGGGTGGCCTTCTTCTATTTCAAGAACGATGGTGGAGTCCGTATCGTCCAGTGGAGGAAGCATCCACACTGGTTCATTCAATTCCGTGTCGTAAGCAGTGATCGTGCCGCTGTTGTCAGCAAAGTATGTGAGGTTTTTGTAAGCTGCGAGTGAGCTTTCAATTCCCTGATACTCATGATCATCTGCTTCATAGCGGCTCGTTTTCACTTCCGGATCTACAGAAACTGTGCCGTCTTCCGCATCATGATCCGTATTCATCTTCACGTTGTAAAGAAGACCGTTTTCTCCGCCTGTAAGAAGCACATCATCTTCTCTGTTGAATAGAGCCGAACTGTCAAAAGCTGCCCACTCCCGGTAGGCGTAATCGTCTCGGCCGGTCTGGAAGTGAAGTTTCTCATTCGTGTATAAGTCAAAAAGCCGGAAGCCGAACGGTTCTCCTTCGGGTACGCCGTCGCCGACATAAAGAATAGGGCTTCCGGAAGCATCGAGGGAGACACTTCCTTTGATTGGATTTCCTATCTCAATTGGGTCCCTCGTTTCACTGCCGTCTTCCAGATCGAGAAAATACACATTTCCATCCAGGGAACCTTGAATAACTTCTACAAGCTCCTCAGAATTTTTTTCTTCATGCAGATCCATATTTTCTCTTATGCTGTCGTCCCAGTTTACAATGACGGGCTGTCCGGTCCAGCCGGCACCGCCTCCCCAGTCTTCACTGCGGCCGGTCTCTTTTTCCCATATGACTTCGAGCTTTTCTTCTTCGACCTGTGCAGAGCCGAAAGAAGGGGAATCGCGCAGGTTATTTCCACGGAACGTCAGCACCCCTTCAGCATATGTATAGTCCTCCGGAAACAAAGAGGAAATGGTACTGCTGTTTTCCGTTTCGTAATGAACGTTATCCAGATTCTGTTCGTAGGAAGTAATGGCTTCCCACGTTTCCTCTTCCTCCTCATCTTCTATTTCTTCGTTATTGTTTTCTTCGGGGGAGGCAGAATTTGTTGTTTCATTGCTTTCCGGTGTTTCGGAACCGGATTCGGAAGAGCAGGCAGCTGCTGTGAAAAATACAAGAGCAGACAAGCAGAGAGTTTTTTTCATCGAATTCCTCCTTTAAAGTGGTTGTATAATTAATTAGTTCAAAAAAGAAAATAGCAGGGGGAGAAGTTTTTAAAAGCTGGTATGCGTAAATACCTCCTAATAGGGGAATAGGGAATCATAAAAATAAAGTGAGGTGAAGACGTATGATGTGGCTGTTAGCCATCCTGCTGCCTCCAGTGGCGGTTCTTATTGCAGGAAAGCCATTCCAGGCTTTAATAAATCTTATTTTGACACTCATTTTTTACGTGCCGGGCGTTATTCATGCGATTTTGGTAGTAAAGGACATGAAAGATGATGCACGCATGGAGAAATATATGAAACAAAAAGGGTAAAGTCCCGCTGTCAGAATAAGAAAAGACGTGCTGGAAGGCAGGACGCTGAAAAGAAAATGTTTATCGTATATTCTGACTATTTGATTATAGTGTATCTTATTCCATGTAAAGATAGAAGGTGTTTTTTAAAGAAAGAAGTGTAGAAGTCTTTCAGCATAAAGCAGACTTTCTTGTTTTTTAAATACTTCAGAAAACAAATAAGAGCCGTACTGGATAGTCCAGTACGGCTCTGAAGACGAGGACGGTACGAAACGATATTAAGCCTGTGCAGCTTTTTTACGGCCGAAGAGCATAAAGCCACCGGCACCGGCAGCGATAATTCCGATAAGAGCCATGAGTGGATACGCTGTTGACGTAGCCGCCATTTCATCTCCTTCGTCGTTATTGTTGTTCGCTGCTGCGTTATTGTTCTCCTCATCTTCGTGATTGGCGTTGTTATCATTTTCGTTGTAGTCTTCGTTATTAGCATCGTTGTAGTTGTTTTCGTTATTGTTTTCTTCGTTATAGTTATTTTCATTGTTATTGTTGTTCTCGTTTTCGTTGTTATTATTGTTGTTGTCTCCGCTGCCTGTCTGGTCTTCATCGTAGGCAAGGAAATCACTTTCCAGGCCGGCATTAACAGTCAACGATTCACATGGGACACCGTCGCTGTCACCGTCAAGGCCGTCCGGGTCATTTTCCGAGCTGTAGCCGTGCTCTGTCCAGAATTCCCATACTTCTTCTCCAGTATCGAAATCCCCGCAGTTTTTCGTGTCGCTGTGATCCGCATGGACCGCTGTCATGCCGCCGAACGTAACAATAACAGCGCTGCTGATGCCTATCATCCATTTTTTAAGCATACTCTTAACCACTCCTCATTTTGTAATATGTACCGGTCCTCATATGCTAAAAAATGTCATAAAATAGTCCTGTTTACAATAAAATCCAGTAAAAAAGTTCACTGAAAAGAAAATAAATTCATCATAGAAGAAATAATCCCAGGCCTGAACAGTGTGTTATGAAAAGATAAGTATGCGATTTTTTGTTTCTGCGGGGCGATTCCCGATTTGGGTAAGGCGGGCTGTGGAGAAGGGGGAGAAAAGACGTACACAAACAACAAGGTAACGATGGCATCAAAAATTTTAAGAAAATAATCCGAAAAAAGCGTCCCGATTGTCAGCAATCGGGACGCTTTTTATGATCAGGCTGCTTTGTCTGTTGTGGCAGACGGTTCGATATCTTTTTTCAAGATACCGAGAAGAACCATCGTGACGAGAGAACCTGCGAGAATGGCTACGATATAAAGTGGTGCATTCTCTACGAGGCCTGTAACGATTACGAACAGACCGCCGTGCGGTGCAGGGGTGGAATTACCGAAGAACATGGCCAATGCTCCAGCTGTCGCAGAACCTGCAATGATCGCAGGGATGACACGGCCTGGGTCGGCAGCTGCGAAAGGAATCGCTCCTTCCGTGATGAAGGAAGCCCCGAGGATGTAATTCGTTTTACCAGCATCCTGCTGTTCTTTCGTGAATTTTTTCTTGAAGAACGTTGTTGCCAGAGCAATACCGAGCGGCGGAACCATGCCGCCGGCCATTATGGCTGCGATCGGTGCAAAGTTGCCTGCATCAATCATAGCAATACCGAAGGCGTAAGCGGATTTGTTAACAGGTCCACCCATATCGATAGCCATCATACCGCCGAGAATCAATCCAAGAATAACGGCGTTGCCTGCTTCCATCCCGCCGAGCCATGCTACAAGCGTTGACTGTACCGCAGCGAGCGGGACAACAAGGAAGTACATAATGAAACCAGTTGTAAATATACCAAAGAGTGGAAGGACGAGAATCGTTTTAATACCTTCCAGAGATGCCGGCATGAATCCAAACAGCTTACGGATACCGAGAACGAGATAACCGGCAAGGAAACCAGCGATAATACCGCCGAGGAAACCGGCTTCTCCGGTATGAGCCATGAGACCACCGACCATACCAGCAGCAAAACCGGGACGGTCAGCGATGCTGTAGGCGATAAACCCGGCAAGAACAGGAACAAGGAAGAAGAACGCGTTCGCTCCGCCGATCGTGGAGAGAATTTCTCCGAAGGCTCCCATTTCACCTGTGACCGGATCTTCAAAGAAGAAGGACATGGCTATGAGAATACCACCACCGACAACGAATGGAAGCATGTTGGATACACCACTCATCAAGTGCTTGTAGATCCCGGTTCCGCCTCCCTGGGACTTTTCTTCTTTGGAGCCTTTGCCGGAGGCACGGTGTACAGAAAGATCCCCTTTTTCAGCTTCCTGAAGAAGTTTTTCGGGACGTCGGATACCGGCAGTAACAGGAGCGTTAAGCAGCTTTTTACCGTCAAAGCGGTCGGTTTCAATTTTCGTGTCCGCTGCGATAATGACAGCATCTGCCCGGTTGATATCGTCCTGCGTTAAACGGTTTTTCACGCCGTCCGACCCGTTTGTTTCTACTTTGATGTCATAGCCGAGCTTTTTGGCAGCATCTTTTAATCCATCCGCAGCCATATACGTGTGGGCAATACCTGTCGGACATCCTGTTACGGCAACAAAGTACGGGCGGGAGGCTTCAGAAGCAGCTGCGCGCTGCTTGTCTTTTTCTGCCTGTTCCGCTTCTTCAGCTTCTGCAGCAGCCAGTTTTTCCTTTTCTTTTGAATCAACCGCTTTCAAAACTCCCTCCGGCGTATCTGAAGTAAGAAGCGTCTGGCGGAAATCCTCATCCATTAAAAGTGTGGAAAGACGGGACAGCGCCTGCAGGTGGGTTTCATTTGCGCCTTCGCTTGCAGCAATCATAAAGAACAGATGGGCTTTTTCCCCGTCCAGTGAATCGTAGTCGATGCCGTCCTGCGTACGTCCGAAGACGATGGCAGGCTCTGTAACAGCGGCGACTTTGGCGTGTGGAATAGCTACGCCTTCCCCGATTCCAGTGGAGCTCTGGGATTCTCTTTCTTTAATGGCGTCAATGAACGACTGGCGGTCGGACAGGTGACCGGCATTATCCAGTGCCGCAGCGAGTTCATGAATAACATCTTCTTTTGAACGGGAGGAAAGATCAAGAATGATCGTTTCCTTTTTTAACAGCTAAGTAATGTTCATGTTACTTCCCCCTTCTTTTCGTGTGTAATGTGAATGGCGGGCAGCAGTTTCTCCATTGATTCTTTCTCCGCAAAATTGAGTGAAAACGCCGTGGCAGAACCGAAAGCGATGCTGTATTGAAAAGCTTTCTTTATATCATGCTGCTGTTCCAGGCCGTAAAGGAAGCCGGCGACCATGGAATCACCTGCACCGACGGAGTTTCTCACTTCGCCGGATGGAACAGAAGCGGTATAAACATTGTTTTTAGTAACGAGGAGGGCAGGATCACCGCCACGGGAGACGAGTACGTGTTCTGCTCCTTCTTCGACGGCTTTTTCCGCCAGGCGGATAACATCCTGTTCATTTTCCGCTTTTTCCTCATACAGAGCTTCGAGTTCTGCGATGTTCGGTTTGATTAGAAACGGAGCGGCATAAAGCGATTCCCGGAGCGGGGCGCCGCTCGTATCAACGACCGTCCGGATGCTGTTTCGTGAAGCTTCTTCTGTGAGTTTCCGGTACGTGTCCGCCGGCAGGCTTTTCGGAAGGCTTCCGGAAAGGACGAGTGTATCTCCCTCAGAAAGGGAAGCGATCTGTCCTGCCAGCTGCTGAAGGTGTTTTTCTTCCACAACAGGGGAGCGGCCGTTAATTTCTGTTTCTGTATCGGTTTTCAGCTTTACGTTGATCCGTGTCGTTCCGTTGACACGAATAAAATCGGTTCGAAGTCCCTGGGTTTTCAATTCTGACTCGATAAAATCTCCCGTGAATCCTGCTGTGAACCCAAAAAGCCGGGAAGGAAGACCGAACGATGCGAGTACTTTGGAAACGTTAATTCCTTTCCCTCCTGGAACAATGTGCTGCTCATCTGCCCGGTTCGTGGCACCGAAATGAAAATCATCCACGGTCACTAAATAATCAATGGACGGGTTTAAAGTAACTGTATATATCATATTTTCACCGCCTCAATAGATGTTAATTCGGAGAGCTGCTGCAAGTATTCTTCTGAGTCGCTTCCCGATTCTGTAATTAAAGCGGCATCCTGAAGACCGGCAAACCTGGAAAAGGAGGTGCGATTCAGCTTGGAGGAATCTGCCAGCACGTAGGCTTCCTGGGCTTCCTGCACTGCAATTTGTTTAATGTACGCTTCCTCCGGGTCCGGGGTGGAATAGCCGAACGAAGCATCTACTCCATTTGTTCCAATAAAAGCTTTGTCGAAGCGATACTGCCGCATCGCTTCCACGGCAGATTTGCCGATCAGTGCATGTGTTCCTGACTTAACATATCCACCGAGGACGTACGTACGAAAACCAAATCGGAGGGAGGCTTCGATTATATTCAGCCCGTTTGTAACGATGATGACGTTTTTTGCTTGAATATGACTGATCATTGCTTCAGTAGACGTTCCTGCGTCGACAAAGATGGAATCTCCGTCTTCAACATGAGAAGCTGCATGACGGCCGATCAGCTGTTTTTCCTCAGTGAATGATGCTTTTTTTTCTGTCATTCCCGGTTCCTCTGATTTCCTCGAAGGGAGGGAGGCACCGCCATGTATGCGCTTTAATTTATTCTGTCGCTCAAGTTCACTCAAGTCCCTTCGTATTGTAGACTCAGAAGCACCGGTCGCTTCAGTTAATTCAGACAGTTTAGCTACTTTCTGCTGCTTTAATAAAGAAAGAATCATGTCCTGACGTTCGAAAGTCAGCATAGACGTCACCTCGTTTAGTTGATTAACTACATCATAAATGATTTATCAATCAAAAGCAATCAAAAACAATCATTTTCTTTCAAAAAAGTTTTTACGGTATTAAATCCGGGAGGGATCCCTGATTATCAGCAGAGGGTTTTTAAGAACGAAACGTGATTCTATCCACTTTGTCTTTTACTCTTTGAATAATTTAGGTAAAATAGAGAGAGCGTCAGGATAAAAAGGAGCGGTTTAAAAATGAAGGACTTACAGGCCTTAAAAAATAAAGTACTGGAAAAAACCCAGCTCGTATTTATTGTTACGGATCCCGAGCAGCCGGATAATCCAATTATTTATGCGAATGAGGGATTTGCGAAACTCACCGGATTCGATCGTGAGGAAATTATGGGGAAAAACTGCCGTTTTCTTCAAGGAGAGCGGACGGAGGAAGCAGCACTGGACCAGATTCGTCAGGCAGTGAAAAAGAAGGAGCCGTTGTCTGTCGAGATTTTAAACTACAAAAAAGATGGGACGCCTTTTTGGAATCTGCTTCACATTGACCCGATTTACCTCGAAACAGAAGGCCAGTACTATTTTGTCGGAATTCAAAAAGATATTACACAGACAAAGGAAGCTGAAGAGAAAATTGCCGCCTACAATAAAGAAATAGAGCTGCTTTCCACGCCTCTTGTACCGGTAAAAGAAGGGGTGTCTATTCTTCCGGTTATCGGAAATATTGACGAGCACCGTATCGAAATCATCGTAGACCGTGTACTTCCGGAATTGGAAAAGGGAGATATTGAAATGTTGATTGTCGATTTATCGGGTTTCAGTGACATCGATGAAACGGCGACGATCGGCATCTTTCAGCTGGGTGATCTATTGAAGCTGAAAGGAGTCGAAATGATCGTAACGGGTATTACACCGGCTGTAGCTATGAAAACCCGTGGCCTGGAAATTGATTTTTCTTCCCTCAAAACATACGGCTCAGTCAAACAGGCAATGGAATCACTGGAAACGAAGGATAATCAAGAAGCATAAACAAAAGGTTCAGGGCATCGGCCCTGAACCTTTTATTTATGGCTGCTTCGGAGTTAGTTTGAAAAGCGCCGGTGTACGAGGAGGAGAATTGTAATTGTTGTGGCGGATAGAATCAGTACCATCATGTTTGCTTCGGCCATACGGTCGCCCTGGACTGCGTCATAAATGGCGAGAGAGAGCGTCTGAGTACGGCCCGGGATGCTTCCTGCCACCATCAGCGTGGCCCCAAACTCTCCCATGGCTCTGGCAAAGCCGAGTACGAGACCGGCAAGAATACCACGCCAGGCCAGAGGCATAATAATATAATATAAAAGCTGCCACGAAGAAGCACCGTCCAGCTTTGCGGCTCCAAGATACTCGATATCGACAGATTCAAAAGCAGCCTGAATCGGCCGGATAAGAAGCGGCAGTGCCGCGATAGCAGCCGCAATAACAGCAGCCTGCCA
>PWLM01000011.1 GCA_003560495.1 Bacillus sp. (in: firmicutes)
GTCACAGGGTTGACTTTAACGATAACGTCCATCCATGCCGGCATGTTATTGACAGGAAACAGTGCCCCGGAAAGAAAAATCATCGGCATAACAAGAATCTGCACCGTCATCTGAAAACCCTGCGTACTTCTGATCACACTTGCAAACAGCAGACCGAGTCCGGATAATGCGCAGGCAAACAAAAACATAAAAGGAATCACCTGCAGAAGTGCTGTGAAGTCGTAGGAGAGTCCGAGAAAAGGAATGAGCAGAAATAAAATGACCCCCTGGATCGTTGCTACAGTTGCTGCTCCTGCCATTTTACCGACAGCTATGCTTACCCGGGAAATCGGAGAAACAAGAATTTCTTTCATGTAGCCGAAATCTTTATCCTCAATAATCGAAAGTGCCGAAAAAACGGACGTCATAAGCAGCGTCATCGCAACAATCCCGGGAAAAACAAATTCAACATAGTTGAAATTTCCGGCTTCTTCCCCCAGCCCGGCACTCATCATGCTTTCCATCGTGCCGCTCATGCCGCCACCGAATATAAGCAGAAAGAGAATCGGCATCGTAAACGAGCCGAACAGCCTCGCTTTATCGCGGAAAAATTTTGTTAAATCCCGCTGCCATATTGCCAGTATACCTTCCATTCAGCTTCACGCCTTTCCCTGTTCTTCTGCTTCACCGATTTTCCGGCCCGTAAATGCGAGAAACACGTCGTTTAGTGTCGGACGCCGGATGTTAAGCCTTGTCACCGGGGCCGTGAGTTCTTTGATGATCGTCGCAACGAAAGCATCGCTGTCGGGTACTTTCACGTACATCGTTTCATCCTGCAGTGTGACTTCCGCTTCGGGAAAACGCCGGCGTATTTCTTCTGAAGCGCTCACGTTATTTTCCGTCTCCAGTTCAATAATGTCCCCACCAAGCTCGCTTTTCAGAGCTTTCGGGCTGTCAATTGCAATAATTCTGCCCTGGTCCATAATCGCCACCCGGTCGCTGATTTCCGCTTCGTCCAGATAATGCGTCGTCAAAAACATCGTAATGCCTTCTTTTTCTTTCAGCCGGAGTATGTACTCCCACAAATGGGCCCGCGTCTGTGGATCCAGCCCGACAGTCGGTTCATCAAGAAACAGTACCCGTGGATAATGAAGGAGGCCGCGTGCGATTTCCAGACGGCGTTTCATCCCGCCGGAAAACGTTTCGACCCGCTGTTTTCTTTCGTTTACAAGATCGACAATTTCCAGTACTTCCTGAATCCGCTCCTCCCGTTTCTCTTTCGGAACTTTATAAAAACGGCAGTGCAGTTTTAAGTTTTCGTCGGCTGTTAATTTTTTGTCCAGCGTGTTTTCCTGAAAAATAATCCCGATGCTTTCCCGTACTTTATCCTTCTGTTTACTTACGTCGTAGCCGTTAATAATGATACTTCCTTCACTTGGAGCAAGCATCGTGCAGATCATGTTGATTGTCGTACTTTTACCGGCGCCGTTCGGTCCGAGAAAACCAAAGATTTCCCCTTCCTGAACTTCAAAATCCAGTCCTTTTACTGCTTCTTTTTTCTTAAAGGATTTCTTCAGTCCTGACACTTTAATGATTGGTTCCAATGCTTCCAGCTCCTTCTGCGGAACGACTTTTGTAAATCATATCATAAAAACAGAGCGGATCAGGAGCGGCAGGCCCGGATCCGCTTTCAAACCGGAAACGGGGAAAAACTTTCCGCTGTCCGGCAAAAAACAAAAAAAGACTGCCCCGTGTATACGGAGCAGTCTTTTAGATATATTTTACTGATTTCCCTGACCGGCTTTTACCCATTCTGCTACATCTACAGTACGCTTAGCCTGATGCTTTACAGCGTCTTCGATATCGTCCTGAATACCGTTTTCTCCAGCTGTGGTGCTTACACCGTAAGGATTTCCACCGGCTTTGAATTGGACAGGATCACTATATCCTGGGGCAGCTACGATCGCTCCCCAATGAAACATAGACGTATAGATGGAAAGAATCGTTGCTTCCTGGCCGCCGTGCGGGTTTGCTGCAGAAGACATGGCGCTTACTACTTTGTTTACAAGCTTGCCACTGGACCAGAGGCCGCCTGTCGTATCGATAAACTGACGGAACTGGGAGGCAGGGTTTCCGTAACGCGTCGGTACAGAGAAAACAAAACCGTCTGCCCACTCAAGATCGTCCAGTGTTACTTCTGGTACGTCTTTTGTTTCTTCCAGATGATTTGCCCAGGCTTCGTTTGCTTCAATCGCTTCTTTAGGAGCAAGCTCAGGAACTTTAAGTACTTTTACTTCTGCACCTGCTGCTTTGGCGCCTTCTTCGGCCCACTTGGCCATTTGATAGTTCGTACCTGTGGAGCTGTAATAAATAACTGCCAGATTTACATTTGCCATGTTATCATTCTCCTTTTTTGACTGAAATAATTTTTCGAATAATCCCATCCAGTACACCTTCTTTCAACTACTGCTTCCAACACTATCATAAAGTAAGTAATAGTTCAAATGAAACTTACTTTATTTTTGTAAGTTGATGGGCATACGTGTCGCTTTCCTTTGAAGGACTACAGTGGCAATTCCCTTAATTAAACAATTTAAACTTTTTCTCGAATATTAGTCGAAAGCCTTTACATTCCGATGCGGTTTCCATAACTTATGAAGCAGCGTAATTCCCGGCGGTGCAGTCAACAGAAGATATTTCTGCGATCCCCAAAATATTATGTGTCTTTTTTCTTTTCTTCCAGCACTTTTT
The DNA here is from genome assembly GCA_003560495.1 of Bacillus sp. (in: firmicutes). Taxonomy (GTDB): domain Bacteria; phylum Bacillota; class Bacilli; order Bacillales; family Salisediminibacteriaceae; genus Alkalicoccus. The sequence continues at coordinate 2,731 of PWLM01000011.1, forward strand.
TTAATATCGGCTGATCAGAGGCCGGAGCGTGATCTTTTTTGTATACCATCATCGTCCGTTTAAATTCGATGACTACTCTGCTGTCCTGATTATAGCCGATGGTCCTTACTTTAATAATGCCGACTTCCGGGCGGGAGCCTGAGTCGCGCTTTTCGAGCAGTTCACTGTAGGAATAAATGGTGTCTCCTTCAAACACCGGGTTGGGGAGCCTGATTTCGTCCCACCCGAGGTTGGCCATAACATTTTGGGAAATATCGGTTACGGACTGACCGGTTACAAGAGCTACCGTAAAGGTGGAATCAACGAGAGGTTTTCCAAATTCCGTCTTTTCGGAATAGACCGTGTCAAAGTGAATCGGATTCGTGTTTTGAGTGAGGAGTGTAAACCAGATGTTATCCGTCTGAGTGACGGTCCTTCCCAGGGGATGGGAATAAATATCCCCTATGGTAAAGTCCTCGTAAAACCTTCCGTTCCAGCCTTCTTTAATTTCCATGTGATCTCTCTCCTTTGCAGCAGTTTTCATGTACCGGCATCTTCCGGAGTTTCTGTACAAAATGTGTGAACAGCTTCAGGCCGTGAAGCACTTTCTGTCCCCCCTCAGAAGCACCACCTTATAAAAACTGTTTCACAGTTCTTTTATAAGTTCCGGCCGGCGGTCATTCAGACGGATATCCGTTACTGAAAATGTGTACCACGTAAATTCCCCTCCCGGGAGCACCCAGGAAACAGCAACCCTGGATGGCATACGGATACCATTCACTTCCATATATTCCAGAGCATCAGCTCTCCATTCTGTCGGCTCCTCATCGTCTGTATCCCGGAATCGGTAAGCACTCAGGCGGACGAGTTCTCCCGCTTCTGAAAAATGAAATGTTCCTTCCCCGGTGCAGCCGCAGTAGGACATCACTGCTGTTGCCGTGTGCTCGTCCACTGCTTTCCATGAAACAAAGGGACTCAGTGCCGCGGAAGGGTACCAGGCCATTTCCAGAAGATACCGTTGAAGCGTTGATTGATTTGCTTTTTTATTGTTACGAACCGTTACTATCGGAAACACAGAAGCTGCTTTAATAATCATTTCACCCTGACCAAACCGGTACCAGTCTCTTCCTGCTACCGCAAATCCCGGCTGCATTTTCATTTTTACGCTCCAGATAAATGACGGATAATCAGTAGTAATAAACTGTTCTGCAGCCGCCGGAAAACTTTTTTCCTGCTCCGGCTTCAGACGCATGTCCCCCTCCTGTTTTAAAGCTGCCGTGTGGATATTCGGCCGCCCGGTCATTCCGCTTTTTTTCAGCCAGCGCTGTACGGGACCTGGCAGCCCTTCTGTCTTTTCTTCTGTTACAATCCATTCCCGTGGGGCAGGTTCGTAAGTCAGCAGTTCTTTGATTTCCCTGATTGTTTCCCTGTGAAAACGACGGCCGGCGAATCCAAACAGTGCAGCGGCAGCAGCAGCGATAATCCAGTAAATTTTCATCATTCCGCCCTCCTGTAATTCTTTCCTTCAATATAGCATATTTTACTGTTACTTCAATATAATTCCTTCCTGCACTATTAATAAGGATTAAATTGAGTTCCCTTGATATTGTTAATAAAAGCTGCACCGAGGGCTGCTGTAAGCTGCTTCAGGAAAAGAGAACCTTCAACAGTATGCCCCGATTCTTTATTTTCGCGTTTAATTCACTTATTCTTCCATTAAATAAGCCCTTAATCACGAGCCTTAAGTCACCTTCTTTTTATTCTTACCCGACACTGTTGAGAACGCTTTCTTTCTCTTTTAAAATGGAATAGTGTGTAAATCTATTTTTCCAATAAAAGGAGGAAGAAACAGTATGAAATTTCAGCGCAGCACAGCAGGTCTTCTTGCTGCCGGAATTCTGTTATCGACAGGAACTGTGGCAGCGGACGCGCCTGGAAAAAGCGGGGACAAAGGAAATGGACCGAAGAGAGCTGTTGAAGACATAGACGTTATCGAAGCAGACGGGGGAAGCTTTGCCCTTTCGTTCGACAAAACCTATCCGGCCGGCCTGCCACTGGAACGCATTGCCGATGTGGAAATTACGGATGAGGACGGAAACGTTATTGATCCGGGAGATCTTAACGTTGAAGTAGATGGAAGCGACCGTTCCACCGTCACCGTTACACATAACGATTTAACCGGAAACACAGGTACGATCCGGGTAAATGATCAGGAAGTCGATTTTGACTACGACTTTTTTGACTTAAATATTTTCCATACGAACGATAACCACGGACGGACAGATGCCTTCCCTCAGCTTGTAACTGCCTATGAGCATGCGCAGGATGTATACGGAGAAGGTCTGCTGCTCGATGCCGGGGACATTTTTTCCGGTACGCTGTATTTTAACGAATACCGCGGACAGGATGCAGCCGAATTCATGAACTACATGGAATACGACGCATTCGTACCCGGTAACCACGAATTTGATCTCGGTGACCCGGATGAAGGACATCCAGAACTTGTGGAATTTTTCGAAGCGCTCGATTTTCCTATTGTAGCTTCCAATATCGATTTCTCCGGGGACAGCGGTTTTGATGATCTGAATCAGGGCGGCATCAGCTATGATCCGGAAGCCGGCAATATTTATGACGGCATTGTTCTCGAACAGGACGGAGAAGAAATCGGTATTTTCGGTCTGGATACAGAAGATACAGAAAATATTTCCAGCCCGATAGATATTACATTCTCTGACTATATAGAAACAGCGGAGGAGATGGTCAGCCAGTTTAAAGAGGAAGGCATCGATAAAATTATCGCGCTCACACACCTCGGTTACGACAGCAGCCCGGAGATCGGCAGTGA
>PWLM01000123.1 GCA_003560495.1 Bacillus sp. (in: firmicutes)
TGTCAGGATTTTTCATCCAGCGGCCACATTGTTTTATTGTAGGCCATATCCCAGAACATATATTCAAATCTCGTTGTATTCAAAAAAATCTCTTCCAGTTTTTTCAGCTCAGCTTCAGAGGAGGCAGCAGTCAATTCGTCGAGGAGATCAATACACCACTGTGCCGTCTGCCCGAATTCCTCCGAGCTGTACATCCGGATCCATTCGCCGTAAAGCGGATGGTCAGCTGCACCGGGACGGGCGGCAAGCTCCCTTCCTATTTCCCAATAGCTCCAGGCACATGGAAGCAGTGCTGCCACCAGATCGCTCAACGATCCGTTATTTCCAACATGAAGCATGTAGTGAGTATAGGCTAACGTAACCGGGGAAGGGGAAGCTTCCTCCAGCTCTTTTTCTGTTATTCCAAACTTCGCAGCATACTGCCGGTGCAGAGCCATTTCTTCATTCATCGTTACATCCATCAGACTTGCAAAGCGACCCATCGTCCGGACATCCCGGGCTTTAGCCGCTCCAATAGCGAACAGCTTGGCATATTCAATTAAATATAGATAATCCTGCACCATAAAAAAACGGAACTTCGCTTGTTCAAGAGTCCCCTTTCCCATCTCTGCAACAAAAGGGTGATTATGATTCTCCCGCCAGATCGGCTGCAGTTTTTCATACAGTCTTTCGCTGAATTTCATTCGTTTCACGCTCCTCATCAATTTGCTTTCGCAATTTCTGCTACTAAAAACTTTTTACACGTCCGGAAATTAATTAAAATGAAATCAAAAATACACTCCTTTCTACAGAAAGAAGTGTTCAGCTGAACTCCCATATCGGGAGCGTTTTTTAATTATGCCGACTCTTCCCTCCGCTGGTATTAGCCAGATCAGGTACATAAGGGTCAAGACAAAGTCTTTCTCAGCTGAAAACAGCTCCCCCAGAGTAGTGTTTCTTTATTCTGTTGTCCTTTATTTTTAACAGAATATTCTCAATAAAGCAACTCCACAGGTTAGTCAGCAGGAGGATATTTTATTACCTGCGGGGAATTAAGTTATTGGAAAGACTCATTTTTGAGCGCCGGTACAACCTGAATACGCACAAAAAATAAAACGAGCAAGGAGTGGGAAGCCCATGCCCCAAAATATCATTTTCTTTCTTCTGCTTACATTTGGTATTTCATGGAGCTGCTGGCTGACTGTTGTCTTCTTACAGCTGAATACCCTCCACCATCCTGCGGGTGCAGCTTTATTTCTTATCGGTGGATTCGGTCCTTCTGCAGCAGGGACTTATTTTATTCTCCGCAGAAGTACTTCCGAAACACGCCGGTTTTTTCGGAGCCGGCTGTTCAGTTTCCGCCGGATCGGGTGGGCATGGCTTGGAATTCTACTGCTTCTTTACCCGGCCGTTTTCACGGCAGCTGCCTTTTTGGATAATTATTTGTTTACGCAGTCCTTTCCTCAGGCCGAGGGACTGCGTCTCATGCTTGGTTCTCCTTCCTTCTTCCTCCTGAATCTTCTCACCTTATTTTTCCTGGGGCCGGTGTCGGAAGAAATCGGCTGGCGCGGCTTTATGCTGGAAGAACTTCAGAAAGACTTCTCCCCGCTGCAGGCTTCCCTTTGGATCGGACTCTTCTGGGGGCTGTGGCACCTGCCGCTTTTTTTCATGCCCGGGACCTTTCAAGGCATGCAGAGTTTTTGGACGATGTATACCGCTGCCTACTTTTTGAATGTGTTTGGTTATTCCATCTTCATAACCTTGATTTATAATCAGACAAATAAAAGTATTCTTGGCGCCGTACTTATCCATTTGTCCATTAATTTCACACTTACCGCTCTTTATCCTTATTCCATGACCCTCTTTTTTCTGGCAGCATTTCTTCTTCTGACTGGTACTGCGGCCCTTATTTATATTTATAAGCCACTCAGAAAGCACCCGAAAAATTAACACTCAGCTGTGTTAACTTGGAAAATTCATACTTTTTTCAAACTTTTCCAATACAATCAGGGAAAGATATTTCATACAGCTCTTCCTGACGGTTAATCGGTAATGGAAAGGAGCAGATACGAATGAAACACACCTCTCCCCACGACTCTTATCATGAAGACCATCATCACAGCGGCCATCACGGTCATGAAAACATGTTTAAAAACCGCTTTTTCGTTTCTCTTCTATTTATGGTTCCCATTCTGGCACTCTCCCCTATGATTCAGACATTTCTCGGAGTAAACTGGCGCTTCACAGGGGATATGTATCTTTTATTTGTGCTTTCTTCCTTAGTATATTTTTATGGCGGAGGGCCGTTCTTAAAAGGATCCGTCGATGAATTCCGGCAGAAGAGCCTCGGAATGATGACCCTCATTGCTCTGGCTATTTCTGTCGCCTACTTTTACAGTACTGCGGTTGTCTTCGGGGTTCCCGGTCACGAAATGTACTGGGAGCTCTCCACACTGATCGTAATTATGCTTTTAGGTCACTGGATCGAAATGAAGTCAATTATGGGAGCTTCGAACGCCTTGGAGGAGCTTGTAAAATTTATGCCTTCCACCGCCCACCTTCTTCAGGAAGACGGAACTACAAAAGAAGTCCCAACAGCGGATCTGTTACCCGGCCAGCAGGTGCTGATTAAACCGGGGGAAAAAATCCCAGTAGACGGAACGATTATCCGTGGGTCTTCAGAAGTGGACGAATCCAACTTGACCGGAGAATCAGTACCCGTCCCGAAAAAAGTCGATGACAAAATTATCGGCGGTTCGATTAACAGTGAAGGCTCTCTCACTGCTACAGTAGAAAAAACTGGAGAAGAAAGCTACTTATCCCAGGTTATCGAAATGGTCAAAGAAGCACAGGAATCCAAATCCCGGGCCCAGAACCTTGCCAACCGGGCTGCGAAGTTTCTTTTCTATGTAGCAGTTCTAGCGGGAAGTACGACATTTATCGTCTGGTTTTTATTCGGTTATTCCGTGAATTTCTCTATCGAACGAATGGTTACTGTTATGGTTATTGCCTGTCCTCACGCCCTGGGCCTGGCCACTCCTCTCGTCACAGCTGTATCTACAAGTATATCTGCCAGAAAAGGGCTTCTTATCCGCAACCGCACAAACTTTGAAGAAGGCCGGGCGATAGATGCCGTGGTGTTTGATAAAACGGGAACATTGACGAAGGGGGAATTTGGAATCACGGATTTTTTCGTTTATGAGCAACCGGAAGAAAGAGTGCTCGAATGGGCTGCTTCTATTGAATCACAGTCAGAACATCCTATTGCCCGGGGCATCGTTAAAGAAGCCGAGAACAGGGGTATCTCCTTTTCCGCTCCAGATGCTTTCAAATCATTGACTGGAAAAGGTTTAACAGGTCTAGTGGAAAACAAGGAAATAAAAGTGATCAGCCCGGGCTATATGAAGGAAAAAGAGCTGGAGTACGACACGGAAAAATTCAGTGAGCTGTCCGAACAGGGAAAGACCGTTGTTTTTATCCTGACTGACGACAAATTATCCGGCATGATCGCACTGGCTGACCAGGTACGGGAAACCTCCCGTCAGGCCGTAGCTGAACTGAAGAAAATGGGGATTCAGGCAATGATGCTGACAGGAGATAACGAGAAGGTCGCCCGCTGGGTCGGTCGTCAGCTTGACCTGGATGATGTCTACGCAGGTGTTCTTCCTCATCAGAAAGCGGAGAAAATTAAAGAAATTCAGGCAAAGGGGCTGAAAGTGGCCATGACAGGTGACGGGGTGAATGATGCCCCGGCACTTGCAGGAGCCGACCTTGGAATTGCTGTCGGTGCAGGGACAGATGTAGCGATTGAATCCGCAGACGTCATTCTCGTCCGAAGTGATCCGAAAGATGTCGTCTCCCTGCTGAAACTTTCCCGCTCCACCTACCGGAAAATGATTCAGAATCTCTGGTGGGCAGCCGGCTATAATATCATTGCCCTTCCTCTCGCCGCTGGTGTGCTCTTTGCCTTTGGCATTCTTCTGACTCCTGCTGCCGGTGCAGTACTGATGTCCCTCAGTACCGTTATCGTTGCCGTCAATGCAAGAATGTTAAAGGCCGAATAAAAAGGAGGAATTGATAGGCATTCCAACAGATAAGCCTGTTTCAGAAATCATCTCCCTGTTTTTTCAGAATATCAATTACCAAATACGCACAAAATAAAGCGCTGCAAAAACATTTTCCAGCAAAGGAGCTATGCCGCATTTCCCTGAGATTAATTGAAACGGTCGGCCATCTCAGTACCACGTTTCAGGTAGAAGTTTTCAATACAAATTGAAAGGAGGATTCTAAATGAAATCTTTAAAAGGAAAAACAGCTCTCGTTACGGGAGCCAGCCGCGGAGCTGGCCGTGCGATTGCCATCGAACTTGGTAAAGCAGGAGCTTTCGTATATGGTACCGCCCGGAGCATACGCGGGCATTCGACGAAAAACTGGCCGGGCACCTTGGAAGAAACGGTTTCAGACATTAAGAGAGCAGGTGGTGATGGTACGGCAATACAATGTGATCATACTGCAGACAACGAAACAAAAGCTGTGATCGCACAGATTAAGCAGGAACAAGGGAAACTGGATATCCTTGTAAATAATGTATGGGGTGCTCATGATATCGGTGTAGAGCAGAAGCCCTTTCGTGACCTGCCTTTAGAAAACTGGGACACAATGTTTACTGCCGGTGTACGGGCCCAGCTTGCTGTAAACCATTTTGCCCTCCCTCTCCTTGAGCAGAGCACAAAAGCACTTATTATTCATACGACGTTTTGGGACGAAGGAAAATATACAGGGCAGTTTTACTACGACCTGGCAAAAAATGCTCTCGTACGCATGGTTTTCGGATTATCGATCGAACTGAAAGACAGTGGTATAACTGTTCTGGCTCTCTCCCCTGGGTTTATGCGGACCGAGCTTGTCCTGAAACACTTTGGTACAGATGAAGACCACTGGAAGGAACATCCGGAATTAAAGCAGACAGAATCACCGTATTATGTCGGACGGGCTGCAGCAGCCCTTGCAGCGGATCCTGATGTAGACCGGAAAAACGGTCAGGCTTTAAGAACAGGAGACCTCGCCGATGAATATGGTTTCACAGATATCGACGGGCGGCGCGTTCCTCCTTTTCATTTGTAAGTAAATATCATTAAACTGCCATTTTTAAATTTTCCATTCCAGTTTTACTCATTTCTATAACTTATTTTTCATTACTAAAATTGTTACTATCTCATTAAATCGGAGCGACAGCCGTTTACTTCGATCTCCACGCGCTCTAGACTTATGTTAAACATACATTTCAGTTCCTTCTACAAAAAAACACAGTTAATTCACTTTATTGATCAAGGAAGGACTATTATTCATGAAGGATACATTGATGATACTGGAGGCTTCCTACGATTGGCGTCTCATCGTTCTTTCTGTGCTGATTGCCTGTACAGGTGCTTATACTGCCCTTGAAATTAACAGAAGGCTGTCAAAACTCACAGAAAAAAAACATATTTATAAATGGATACTCATTGGCGCATCCGTACTGGCTGCTTCTGTATGGAGCATGCATTTTATCGGTATGTCCGCTTATCAGCTCCATATACCGCTGGATAACAATCAGGTTTGGACGGTCGTTTCTTTTCTGGCGGCTTTCGCTGCTTCTCTTACCGCGTTTTACGTACTCCACCAGAAACAGGGGTCCCGTCCAGCTTTATTATTCGCAGGCTTAATTACAGGGGCTGGTATGACCGGCATGCATTATACGGGGATGTACGCTGTTTCTTTTGCCGGTACGGTAACTTACTCTACTGGATCCATTATCGGTGCTTCAGCTATTGCCGTAGTCGGATCTTTTGCCGCTTTTGCTTTATTTACATATATGAAAACGAAGCGGCCTTTCCTCCAGCGTACCGGTGCCGCTGTTTTTCTCGGTCTGGCTGTTTCTTCGATGCATTACACAGGAATGGAAGGTACAAGTTTCTGTATTCCGGAAACTTACGCACTTTTTCTGACTCCAGAGCCTGTAGTAAATCAAGCTGCGCTTCTCACAGCAACAATTACGGGGACGGCTGTAATATTCATTTCTGTCCAGTGGATTTTATTTCAGGAGAAAAAATGGTTTTATCAGACTCATTTCATGGACGCCATTACCGGTCTCCACAACCAGCGTTTCTGGATGCAGCAGCCCCCTTGCTGGATTAATGAATTTCAAACGATCGTCTATGCAGACATTTTACGGCTCCGTGCCTTAAACCAGAGCTACGGTTTTGCTTCTGGTGATACGGTGTTAAAGCAGGTTGCCGGCACGTTGAAAGCCCGAATCTCCCCGGAAAGCCGTGTTTTTAAAAGTGAAGGAAGTAAATTTCTTATTTGCTTAAAAGACGACACTGCCTTCTCCGCAGCCGAACAGCTGGATGCCCTTCAGCACCCTTACGAAGCAGAGGCGTTCAGTGACAGTCAGCGGATTCACCTTTCGCTCTGTTTTGGAGGAACAGAAGTAAAAAGTTCGCATCCTCCGGAACGGCTTGCTGCCCAGGCGGAAATAGCTCTTGCTCATGCAAAACAGCAGGAGCGGACGTTGTTTTTTTATGAAGAAAAAAACCATCAGGAACTTTCCGACGAATGGATGGAATCCTCTCTTCGAAAAGCGCTTCAAAACGAGGAAATGGACGTTTACTACCAGCCGCAGGTTGATGTTGTTTCGGGGAAGGTCTCAAAAGTAGAAGCTCTCATCCGCTGGGATCATCCGGAATACGGAATTATCTCTCCAGGTGTCTTCATTGATGCTGCTGAACGTTTTGGTCTCATTATGCCGATGACACTCCAGGTGGTCGAAAAAGTGTGTCTGCAGCTTCAGGAATGGAAAATATCCAGTGCTCCAATCCAGCGGGTTTCCATCAATCTTTCCCCGCTGCACTTTGAATTAGTTGATGCCAACCGGCTGATTACGGACATGGTACAGCGACACAGTATTTCTCCGGAAATGATCGAATGGGAACTGACGGAAACATCGATGGTGGAAAACCTTCAGCAGATGGCCGATCAGCTGAAGGAGCTGGAAAAGAAAGGATTTTCGATTGCTCTCGATGACTTCGGTGCCGGGGTTTCTTCCCTGACACGCCTCCAGGAGCTGCCTATTCATACATTGAAGCTGGATAAACAGTTTATGGAAGGATTCCCCAGCCAGAATAGAAAACAGCAGGTAATTCAGCTGATGACCAATTTTGCACAGCTTTCTGGAATGGAAATGGTGTGCGAAGGTGTAGAAACGAAAGAACAGCTTGAATCTCTTCAGAAAATAAATGTCGGATTAATACAGGGGTATATTTTTCAGCCGCCTGTCCCCGCTTCCGAATTAGTATTCTCATTTTCCCCTCTCCTTTCCTCCAGCGATACTGAAGAAAAGGAACCGGAAAATTAACAGAGGCTGTTTGGAAAAGAGTATCGAAACAGTCTGGAAAGCACGTGCGAAACTGGACCAGAGGTTAAAAACGTGAAGCCGTGTTCTAACTTCCGGGACAGTTCTTATTTTTTGCTTATAAATCTAAAAAAGAAAAGCGTTTGATCCCGTGAATCAATTTTAACTGCGTCTGCTCGTCCCCTCATTTGTAAAACGTGTCATAAGCTCCATATCGTAATAAGCGGTGTTTATTTTCACCGCTTTTTTTTGGCGTCCTTCTGTCGTAAAACCTATGGATTTATAAAGATTCCGGGCGGCTTTGTTTTCGGTGAGCACTTCCAAGTTGATTTTTTCAATCAGCGGATTTGCTTCTGCCCAACGACAAAGCTCTTCTGCAAGACCTCTGCCGATGCCTTCTCCACGGAAATCTGCATCTGTGCTCATTCCAAAGTTTCCTGTATGCCTTGTACGTATTCTCGTACCGTTATGGAAGTCCAGAAACCCTGCCACCCTACCCTTACATTCTGCCAGTAGAGCAAGTCTGCCGCTGCTATCAAGTATATCTGCAAGAAACGATTTTTCTTCTTCTGCCGAAACCTGAAATTCCTCCGGAGCAGTAACAAGAAAAGGTGCTTCTGTCAGCACCTGTTTCGTATACTGAAGAACTTTTTCCCCGTCCTCCGGCTGTGCTGTTCGTAACGTCACCCTTCTGCCTTTTTTCGTTATCAACTCCACCGGTTCAATATAACCCATCCGGAGATCCCCTTTCTATTATTTTTCAAAGCGGATAAACCGCTTCTTTCCAATCTGCAGGACATCCCTGGCAGCCAGCACTGTATCCAGCTCGCCGGCGGTAATTTTCTCTTCGTTCAGCGACACCCCGTTCTGCTTTATCAGCCGGATAAATTCACTTTTACTTTTTACAAACCCGCCCCGAACAAGCTGAGGAATCACATCTTCCAGCCTGTCCTTATTTATATCCAGAAGTATTTCCGGAATGCTTTCCGGGATTTTCCGCTGCTGAAAAGCGGTCTTAAAGTAGTCTTCGGCTTTAACTGCTTCTTCGGTTCCGTGGTACAGGAAAGTTATGATCCGAGCCAGCTCTAATTTGATATCCAGTGGGTTTTCCCCGCTTTTCAAACGTTCATTAATTTTTTCCACAGTGTCCGGATGCTCATCTGTTGCAAGTTCGAAGTATTTGATGATTAATTCATCGGGCACTTCCATCACTTTTTTGAACATCGTTTCCGGTGCTTCGTTTACTCCGATGTAGTTGCCGAGACTTTTGCTCATTTTTTCTTTGCCGTCCAGGCCTTCGAGCAGCGGCATGAAGACGGCAATCTGTTTTTCCATCCCGAAATGGTGCTGAAGCGGACGGCCCATCAGTACATTGAACGTCTGGTCTGTTCCGCCGAGTTCGATATCTGCTTTCAGTTCGATCGAATCGTACGCCTGCATCAACGGGTAGAAAAACTCGTGAAGACCGATCGGGGTCTGCTCCCGGTAACGCTTTTGAAAATCATCCCGCTCGAGGATCCGTGCAACGGACGTGGAGGCTGCTAGCTTAAGTACTTCTTCAAATGTCAGCTTTGAAAGCCATTCGCTGTTGAAGCGGACTGTCGTTTTTGCTTCATCCAACACCTTAAAAATCTGATCCCTGTACGTCTGCGCATTTTCTCTTACAGCTTCATCACTTAAAGCCGTTCTTCCTTTCGATTTTCCAGAAGGATCCCCGATACGCCCGGTAAAATCTCCGATTAAAATAACCGCTTCGTGTCCGAGATCCTGCATCTGTTTGATCTTCCTCAGTACAACGGCGTGTCCCAGATGAATATCTGGAGCGGAAGGGTCGAGTCCAAGCTTGATTGTCAGCGGCTTCTGTTCCTGAAAGGACCGCTCCAGTTTGCTGAGCATTTCCTTTTCATCAATGATTGTGTCCGCGCCCTTGTTAATGATCTCCAGCTGCTCGGAAGGTTTTAAAAACATACTAAACATCTCCTTGTAATATTAAATAAATTAATATTGCAAGTTCTATAAGAGAAAAACAAAAAACGCCCCACAGGGATTTCCTGAAGGACGTGTTTTTTCACGTGTTACCACCTTTTTTTCGAGAACTGCTCGCACAGATCTCCTCTGAAAGTACAGCCGCAGCGATACTTCTGCATGGATGACGGATGCAAACCCGGTGCAGCCTACTGTCAGTTCGGTACACAGCTCCAAGATGTATTCACTCTAACTCCACATGCGCCTCTCATCACCCGGCTGCTTTCTGTCTGCTTCTGTTAAAGCTACTTGTTCTTATCATTGCTTTTATCTCTTATACTCCGAAATGTATAAACAAATCTTCGTTATGCATATATTGTTTTCAATTATAACTGCCGCAATTTTTTTGTCAACAAAATTATTCCATAAGCACCTCACCTGCTGGAGACCTGCTTTTGCACCGGAGTATGCTAAAATGAAGAAAATATCCTTTAGGAGAAGTGATCGCATGATTATTGACGATTTAGCTTTACTGGACCAGCCGAACCAGCAGTTTCAAGGTTTTGGCCTAATCCGGGGTGTACAGCTTGCCCAGACGAAAAAAGGCGACCCTTTTTATAATTTAAGTATTGCGAAAGGACCGAAAGAACTCCCCGTGAAAGTGTGGAGTGATCAGATCAACGGCCGGGAGGAGGAAGTAAAAGAGATTCTTCAGGAAGGCCGTATTATTTATTTTGAGGGTGACACTTCCACTTATCAGGATCAGCTGCAGATGACTGCCCGCTCGTTCCGTCCGGTGAAGGAAAATGAAGTGGAGCTTGCGGATTATCTGGAGACAGCTCCGGAACGCATTGAAGACCTTCAGAAGGAGCTGGAAGGATACATAGAAGAAATTGTGGATCCACTGATTCAGGAAATCGTTTCTACCGTTTATACGAAATACAAAAAGCCGTTTTCCAGCTATCCTGCCGCGGTGAAAAACCACCATTCCTTTGTCGGCGGCCTGCTTTATCACACTGTTTGTATGATCCGGCTGGGCAGGGACGTGTCCCATCGCTATCCCTCTGTAAACAAAGATTTTATTATCGGCGGCATTACTCTTCATGATGCGTCCAAAATAATTGAGTATACGAATCATATTGCCCCACAGTACAGCGTGCCTGGGGAATTTATCGGTCATATTTCCATGTCTTCGATGCTCGTGGACCGGGAAGTGCAGAAAATTCTCGCCGGCAGAGGAGAAAAAGCCCAGTTGACAAAGCTCGAGCAGGAAGCCGTCTATCAGCTGCAGCACTGCATCCTTAGTCACCACGGACGGCTGGAATGGGGGTCCCCGGTTGAACCTAAAACACTTGAAGCCCACATTATCCATTTGATTGATATGATTGATTCCCGGGTTAACATGATAGACCGTGGTCTGTCAGAGGCTCCGGAAGGCACTTTCACAAAAGTTTTCCCCCTCGGAAAGATATATAAGCCTTCGGTCGATGAATAAACGTCTCACTATTTGTTTAACAGTGAAGAAAAACAGGAATACTCCCTCTGTAAAGAATAAATAATAAAGGAGCGTTTTAGGCATGGACCAAAAACAAGTAAGGCAGCGGATTGAAGAGATTATAGACAATAATGCTATTGGCATCCTGTCTACAGTGGAAAATAATAAACCGTACGCACGCTACATGACTTTCCTTAATAAAGATAAAACAATGTACACACCAACGAGCCGCGAAACGTATAAAGTTGAAGAAATTGATAAAAATTCAAACGTTCACGTTCTTCTGGGCTACCAGGGCGAAGGCTTCGGGGATGAATACGTGGAAGTGACCGGCACAGCTTCCATACGCGACGATAAAGAGCTGATTGAAGACCTCTGGACCGATGAACTTGATAATTGGTTTGACGGCAAAGATGACCCGAAGCTGATTTTCCTTGAAATCAAGCCGGAGTATGTCCGCCTTATGAACGGCAGAGGCGAACCGCCGCACAGCTTGGATATGTAGTCGAAAGCATTTTCAGGAGCTGTCCCATGACAGCTCCTTTTTTTACATAGCATTGACTCATAATCGTTGTCGTCTTTTGAAATCGTCACTGGAGCTCCGCAGCAAATAAAGAAAGAGGAAGAAATGTTACAGTACCGGTCTCTCCTTATACGTATAGCCTGAAACAAAGCCGCATAAAAACTTCTGAAAGGAGCTGAGAAGGCCGTGGGTTCTTTCTTCCGCTCCCCCTCATGGCACATGTGGATAACGAGTATTCTGCTATTCGCTCTTTATCTTTTCGGCCTGTATGATTATGTGATGGTGCATACATTGAATGAAGATTATTTATTGTCGCTCGATCGCGGAACAGCGGTTATTGATTATTTTACAGGTTATCCACTTTTTCTTTCAGCAGTCTGGGCTGTTAATATTGCCGGCGGTCTTCTGGCGCCCGTTCTGCTTCTGATTCGCCACAGGCTGGCACCGGAAGCTGCCTTTATATCCTTTATAGCAATGCTTTTATTACTCATAATAACGTTTACTATTTTCGACCGTCTGGAAACATTTGGACACCTGTATTCCCTGTTTGATACGGTCATTCTTCTCGTTACTGCAGCCTTTGCAGTTTATTCTTTAAAGCTTAGGAATATCGGCAGTCTCTCCTGCTTGTCAGGCTGTTTATAAAGTGTTTTTTATACATGCGTAGACATTTCCCTGCTTTCGCCTCCGCAGGGCAAACAGCTGGCGACGTGCCCCACGGCAGGGCTGAGCGCAGGAGAAAGCTGTACGCTTAGAAGAATAATTATTCTGAAATCAAGATTTAATCAACACTCTGACAAGCAGGCAGGGAAGCCTCCCTGCCTGCTTGTATTTGTTACTCTTCACTGCTTTCAGAACGCCAGGTGCTTTCCCGCCGGGCGTCCACCCCTCCTTCTATGTCTTCCCTTTCCCTGTCGATACCGAGCATCTGTATGGAACCGAAGTAAAGCGGGGTCGGCTGCTCTCTTATTTCTTCATATCCTATGCTGTGCAGGGCTTCCTGCTGTTCTGTCCCGGGCATTTCTTCAAAGATTAGGTCTGAGCCGTCCAGATGAAAACGCGGGGATTCCACTGCTTCCTCCATGCTTGTTTCACCAGACGTCCAGTCCGTTATTACCTGGGCCAGCATAAGAGGAATACGCTCACCCCCGGGACTGCCGATCCCGAGAACCGGCCCTTCTTCATCCGCCAGGAGCATCGGTGACGACCATGTAATCGAACGGCGTCCGGGTTCCGGCTCATTGTTTTCACCACGTCCGATGCTGAAACGCGCCATCTGGTTATTTAAAAAGAAGCCGGACGTATATTCTCCAGATCCCCAGAAATTTGTCAGTGTATTCGTCATGGAAACGATAGTGCCTTCACTGTCCACCACGTTAATATGGGTCGTGTTCGGATCGATCCCTCCATAAGGCTCGCTTTCGTTAACCTCGAGCAGACTGTCTTCAGAAATTTCTTCCGCCAGTTCAGCATTTCGTTCTGGATCGGTCACTTCCTCCACTGGGACATCCACGAAGTCCGGATCTCCGGCATCTGTTTCAAGATACTGAAAAGCCGCTCTCCAGGCCATTGCTCCGGTGTGAATAAATTCTGTACTGGTCCGCTCCACCTCTCCTGCTCCCTTTTCTTCCATAATCTGCAGCATCTGTATGACGCTCATACCCGGAAGAGGAGGAGCTGCCCCAATCACTTCATAGCCGAAAACTTCCCCCTGGACAGGATCATGCCGTCCAACTTCATAACTGCTGAGGGAATCCTGGTTCATCCCCTCTATATTTTCCGTAAGAGCTTCTCCAACCGCTCCTTCATAAAAAGCATCCGGTCCTTCCTGCTGAATTGTTTGGAGAGTTTCAGCAAGCTCCTCCTGCTCCAATGTTTCCCCTGCATTCAGTGGATTACCTTCTGGATAAAAATGCGGAAGCTGATCTACAGGCAGACGGCTCTGTCCGGACACAAACTGCTGGGCCAGCAGCTCTGAAACCTCTGTAGATTCTGCAGCAGAAACAGCCGGATCCAAAAGCGTTTCCCATGCAGTACTACCGTAATCTTCATGCAGCTCTGCCATACCGGCTGTAAACCCGGGGACTCCGGTATCGGAAGCGGGAATTCCTTCTTCCGGTACGACTTCACGGTAGTCGTATGCCTGGGGATTTTCCCCCTGCTCATGCACAAGTGCAGAACCCCCGCCCCCAATACCGGAAGCAAAAGGTTCAACAACAGATACAGCAAAAGCTGCAGCAATAGCTGCGTCCACCGCTGTCCCCCCGTCTTCCAACACACTCATGCCTGCATCTACTGCAGCAGGATGTCCGGCACTCACACCGTATGAATATTCTTCTTCTGTTTCATCCTCCTTTTTCTGTACATTTTCTTCCTCTGGTTCTTCCGGCGTATTTTCTTCCTCCGTATTATTGTCATCTTCCGTTTCTGAAACCTCTTCTTCCCCATTGTTGTCCGGCGAACAGCCGGAAATTAAAAGCAGCACCGACGTCCAGATAAAACCTCTTTTCCAGTTAATTAAACTGATTCTATCTTCAATTTTTTTCATCTCAGCTGGGCTCCTTTTGCTTTATTTCAGACCCGTCCGTCCAATATATCCGCTGTACTGAAGCAGGTATATTTTCAAAAGTGCTTTTCCGTCTAAGTTTTGAAAATAAAGGGTACTATAGTTTAAAGCCGTCTGGCTTTCCTTGATGTATTCATACCAGACTATCACTTGTTTGTCTATCTGCTGTGAGTTAAAAGTGGAATCGACTCCCTTCCCTTCAGGACTATAAAGCAGTAATTGAAATTTTAAGGTAGTAGAATAAACTCATTTTCCAGAGTCCTGGTTTAATAATCATGATTTAATCATTAAACTGTTTTAGAAAGAACTCCTAAAACAAATGTGATTTCTTTTCTTATAATCGATGGCTTGGGAGACAGTTAAAAAAGAGAGGGCTGCAATGATGAAAACGGCTAATGATTTAAGGCAGGGGAAAAGGATAGACATTTTAGATGAACTCCGGGGATTTGCACTGCTTGGTATTTTTCTGATTAACATTCCCTACCTCGCTGACGTTATGTCTGATTCTCAGCCGGGATTAAAAATCCTTTTGACCATTTTGATTGAGGACAGTGCGAGACCGCTTTTTGCGGTTATGTTCGGGATCAGCATGGTACTTATTTACGACCGGATGCGCGAAAAAAATCAAAATCCATATCCACTTCTCCTGCGGAGACTGCTGATTCTCGGGATGGTCGGAGTGATTCACGGGAATATTATCTGGTCCGGGGACATTTTGTTCAAGTTCGCACTGGCGGGCTTCATTCTGCTTTTATTTATGCGTCTGCCTCCCAGATGGCTTCTTGTCAGCGGAATATCTTTCTGGTTGATTTACACGGTCGGGCTGGATCTTTTCAACTACTATTCTGATTACGTTTTTGAAGTGTCCGTTTTTCTTAAGGAAACTTTTTCGACCATCGCCGGTTTTCCAGGGTATGAATACTTTTTTATTGAAACAGCGGCAATGTCACTTCATCTTGGTTTTTTTCTAACTGGAATATATTTATTCCGGGTGGGTATTTTAAACTTCACCGTTACAAACCGAAAAAAAATGTGGCTGGTTTCTGTAGTTCTGTTTACGATTGGAGCAGCTGGAAAAACTGCTTTATTTTATGAAGTTGATAATCCGGCTGTCAACGGTATGGAAACATTTTATCCATTTATTCTCACCTTAGGCGTGCTTTTTGGAGTTCTGCTCTGGGGAACGAGTCAAAACCATGCTTCCTCTCTTCTTCTTCCTTTCAAACCAATCGGAAGGATGACATTTACGAACTATTTAATGCAGTCGCTCGTATTTGTGACATTATTTACGACTGGTCGCTCAATATTTGCTGGATTCGGTATTTGGAACGAACCTTCCTATTTCTTTGCACTTGGTATCGGCATGATTTTGTTTGCTCTGCAGATGGTTTTCAGCTGGCTCTGGATGAAGAAATTTTATTACGGACCGTTTGAATGGCTGTGGCGCGTCGGAACGCACGGGAAAATTGTCCCTCTCCAAAGAAAACCATATGACTAAAAACAACCGGACCTTGTTTATTGAGGTCCGGTTGTTAAATATCACAACTTATATTTGAAGCGTGAGCTTTCTTGTTTGACTATTTTACGAAAAGTCTTTTGTATGGGCCCTCTTCCGCACTAATTACTTTTCAAAAATGGCAGCTTGCGGCTCACAAAATAGGCGGTGTAAACACCTGCAACTGCCATAAATGTCCACAGCCAGGCATGCAGACTCATGGAAGCAATGCCGCTGAAATAGGCTCCAACATTGGCACCAAAAGAGATAGCAGCTCCATATCCCATCAGCAGCCCGCCTAAAAGTGCGACACCCGCGGCCTGAAACGAAATCTTACTGAAATGCATCAATCCAGCCAGAGCCATCGTCAAGAGAGCTCCGATGGCGATTCCCATGTTAAGCACACCGACACTGCTGGCAAACAGCGAGTTTGTTAATTCTGTTACGGCTTCTTCTTCACCCCAATAACGCCAGGAAGCAGGATCGAAACCTGCATACTGTGACAGCTTTGATCCCCAAAGGGTAAATGCTGCAGTCACTTTCCATGGAGTTCCCTGAATCATCAGTACCGCAGCATTCAAAAGCGCAAATACAGTTGCTCCGACCCATACCGGCCAGGAAAGGAAAATCACTTCCCGCCAATGTGTGCCTTTTGGCATTGGAGGAAGCGGAGGCGGCATCTTGCGTTTCTGATGGAGATGAGTGCCTATGATCACGCCAATGAAAATCGTACTTTGTACAATCCAGGCACCGAAATAGCCTAGTGGAGTATTTTCAGCAAGAGAAATTTCCCCTACTCCTCCGAGTGTGTGATTCCAGAAAGGGAAATGTGCTGCTCCGACTGTGCTGCCGACAATAAAACCCGAAACTGTAAAAAGAAGCGCTGTCCGCCCGCCTTTCATCGTCCGCATCGCCTGGGGGGCAAGATTGCTGCCTATATTCATACCAAAACCGAATAAAAACGCGCCGACAATCAATCCCGCTCCCATCGGTGAAATGGCTCCTTCCGGATTTTCATTGAAAAATGCGGTCTGTGTACCAAGTATGAGAGCAAAAAGAGAACCTGCAATTAACAGCTTCTGCACATGCCCACGGAGCATTTCCGTATTACCATCCTCGAGCAGCTGCTTGTAAACCGTTGAAAATCCATAGTTCGTGTGAAAAAGTGTAAATCCTATGCCAATACCAACTATGTACAGCAGCAGGAACTGAAGACCTTCCTCACTGTATGCGTTGATCATAAACAAAATCCCTACCCCCATCAACGCAGACACGATCATCCACTGAGGTTCCGGGTATTCCGGTCTTTCGGCCGACTGGTTTTTAGCCATAATTTACCTTCTCTCCGGAAGTAATTCTCCCTAATAAATAAATACAAGCTGCAGAAGCCCCTGCAGATCTTTCGGTCATTCTAACATGTGTGAAGTAAACAAAGGATAAAAATTTTATATATTACTTTTCTGGAGGCGTCTCCTGCCCTCGCCCATGCCGAATTGCAGCGGAGTTTTCTGCAATTATCAACCCAGACTTTCACACAGCTATTAAAAAAACTATTTCTATACCTGATTTAATATTTTGATCTTTTTAATGCGCAATTGAATTGGGTTTTTGTTTGCTTCGTTCGCCATTTATTTAAAAACAGCCCGCAGTTTGGTTCGCACGCGGCTGATCCTTCACGCTTCCGTTTCAATTTATGTGCAGCCTTTTCAGAACTATCAGCTGACTTATGTAAAAAAGGTTTCATGATCCATCATTTGGTGAATATATTATACAAAAGTTAAACAAAAGAAAAGAGGCAGTTATATGGAAAATTTTGAAGGGAAGATCGTGATTGTTAACGGTGGTACGTCAGGAATCGGTGCTGAAACAGTAAAACAGTTTGCCGCACGCGGAGCAAGGGTGTATTTTACGGGAAGAAGAGAAGACAAGGGAAGGGAAGTAGAAAAAGCAGCGGAAGGAGCTGCTCATTTTCATCAGACAGATAATACAGACCCGGAACAGATTAGCAGATTCTTCGAGAAGCTCCTGGAGGAAGAGTCACAGATCGATGTGCTATTCAACAATGCGGGCGTGCTTTCTATTGCCAGCGGTCCTCTCGCCCGGGTGAAAGAAGAAGACTGGAATACGTTGATCGCAACGAACCAGACATCTGTTTTTCTTTATATGAAATACACACTTCAGGCCATGCAGAAACAGAAGTCCGGAGTTATTATTAACAATGCCGCGATTCTTGGAAATGATAAAGTGAATCCGATGCTGCCTGCTTACAGCGGTACGAAAGCGGCCATTACCGCAATGACAAAAAGTACAGCTCTCCGCTTTGCCAGACAAGGTATACGCGTAAATTGCATTTCCCCGGGTCCAACGAAAACAGATCTATCCATTAAAGCTTATGGAGGCGAAGAAGCTTTGGAAAAATCGTCCAAAGAATCCCCGCGCGGTTACTATGCGGAGCCGAAAGAAATTGCTGCTGCAGTGCGTTTTCTTGCATCAGATGCTGCTTCCTATATTATCGGGACCGAGCTTGTCGTTGACGGCGGTTATTCCTTGAAATAGTTTTTATTAGAAACCACGTATTATTACGGCTTTCTGACGGCGTAATGTATATTCATAGCCAGACCAGTTTCGTCGTGTTCATCGACCGGGATAACAGTTTTTCGTTCCAGTTCGGGATGCGTTGCCGCTATCGCTAAAGCGATTGCGTCAAGAATGTCGTCTTTTGCTGCTTCTTTCCGCAGAAATCGATCTGCAGCCTGCTCATAATGTTCTTCGACGTTGGTACAGTATATTTTTAATACGTTCAACCGTTCCTGCACGCCTTCTATTTTCTTTTTGCTTTTTTTCATCGCTTGGCCCGACATTCCAAAAAAAACAAGCTCCGGATGTGATTCGCACACCTGGAGCTCTTTCTTGCGGCAGGCAAATATTTCTGTTTCTTTTATTTTCGTAAATAAATACCAGGACTGCTTAGAAAGCCCGTGGCCGGTAAGCTCCCGGTGCTCTCTGTTCGCCTCGTCGTATTCTGCCGCATGCAGCACTTCCCGGCACGGTACAGTGAAAATGCTCGAGGAGCGGCTTTTCAACAATTTTCTTGCCGGTTCTTCCGCTTTTCTCGGATAAGAATCAGCTGACGGCAGTCCGATCGGTATGTCAATCCAGATGTGTTCGCTGGACCGCGTCTTTAAAAGACTTAAGTGCCTTACTAATTCTACAGAAATAATAGAGCCACTCTCGGCCCTGACAGCGATCCATCCTCCTCGGCATCCATCGATTCCTGCTGCTTTCATTCTTTCCCCCCCTTTTTTTCTGCCTATTACAGAAAAAGTCTTAAGCAATCACTTGATTATATAATTCCTTCACGTCATTATCCATTTTCCGTTATATTGATAACTTATCTTTTCTTTACGAAATGAGCTTGGTACGATGAATATTATGGCGGTCGGAGAACTGTTGTAAGGCCTGAAATATGGACTAAATCATTATCTAAAGCGTCTGCCTCCGCCCGAGGGAGTTCCAGACTTCTCATAATCAAAAAACCACCGCCTGAACTCAATGACAACGAACAAAACGATTTCTGATGTTCAATCAACTAAATAGAGGTGATTCCTTTTGTCCGGAAAACCATCAAAACTTACCGGCTTTCTACTCGTTATAATCGGGGCTTCCTGCTGGGGGATAGGCGGGGCTGTCTCTCAGCGGCTGTTTCAGGAACACGGTGTTTCTGTTGACTGGCTCGTAACGGTCCGGCTTCTCACCGCTGGTATTCTCCTTCTCATAATCCAGTCTCTATTGAAAGACCGTACTCAAGTAACTGCTATTTGGAAAAACTGGCAGACCGGCCTCCCGCTCGTTATTTTCGGTCTATTGGGGATGCTTGCTGTCCAGTATACATATATGGCATCCATCTACCACGGGAATGCTGCAGTTGCCACGCTTCTACAGTACCTCGCACCGGTGATGATAATTTTTTATCTGCTTATACGCCGCCAGACAGTACTGAATGGAAAAGATATGATTACTGTCACGCTTGCTCTGACGGGCTGTTTTTTTCTGCTTACGAACGGATCGGTTTCCGCCCTGGCTGTGCCGACTCCAGCGATCATCTGGGGGATCCTTTCCGGAGCTGCCCTGGCTTTTTACACACTTTATGCCATTCCTCTGCTTCGGCAGTATGATTCTCTCGTTGTAGTAGGCTGGGCAATGATAATCGGCGGAGCTGCCCTGAGCTTTGTACACCCTCCTTGGGAAATCAATCTCTCTGCTTTTACCGGTGAAATGTATGCGTATTTGATTTTCGTTGTTATTTTTGGAACGATGCTCGCTTTCTGGTTTTATATTGAAAGTCTGCAGAGCCTGAAACCTCAGGAAACAAGTCTTCTCGGAAGCCTGGAGCCTCTATCCGCTGTTTTTACGGTCGTACTCTGGCTTGGGGAACCATTCGGAGGGTTTCAGTGGTTCGGAACAGCTTGTATTATTGCAATGACTTTTCTGCTGGCTTTCGAAAAAAAAGCCCGCTCAGCCCCAGCAACATCCAAAGCACCATAATTATGCAAAAAAAA
>PWLM01000144.1 GCA_003560495.1 Bacillus sp. (in: firmicutes)
GGTCCTTTATTCTGTGGTCCTTTTCGGGCGCCTTTATTAGCTGAATTATTGTTGTTTGAACTTTTTTCTTTTACGGAAGCACTATCTCCGCTCCGTTTTGGATTTGAGGAAACTTTTTTATCAGAAGCTCCCGCATTTTTGCCTTCAAGCTTGTTAATCGTATCTTCGGTAATAACGCTCATGTGGTTATTCACCTCAATACCCATTTTAGCCAGCTTGTCTATCACTTCTTTGCTCGTAATGTTTTTTTCTTTAGCATATTCATAAATCCGCTTTTTCATAAACGTACCTCCTATAGTACCTGTTAATAAACGACCCTGTGTGCCGACTCAGACCCGTTTCTTTTCGTTTTTTTGATATGCATCCGCAAACCCGGCGTCTGTTACCGCTATAACTACGCGGCGTTCTTTTCCAACAGCAGCACCAAGATCATCACGGCTCCCCAGCCGGTAAAGAGGGATATTATAATAACGGCATTTGTCGCTTATTTTTTTTTCGGTATTCGCTGATGCATCTTCAGCTAACACTACAAGTTTGGCTTTGTTGGACTGCACAGCCTTAACAACGAGTTCTTCGCCGGTTATCAAGGCTCCGGCCCGCTGCATAAGCCCGAGCAGTGAATATTGTTTTTTATCCATTATTTCAGCTGACTCCGAAGGTGATACCTGCGCAGTTCATTATAAAGGTCAGCCGGGACTTCCGTTTTCAAATGTCGGCTTAAAATCCCTTTTTTCTCAGCTTCGTCAATCACAGCCTTGTCATTGGAAATATAAGCTCCTCTTCCGGATTTTTTGGAAGTCGGATCAAGAAAGACTTCCCCCTCCGGGGAGCGTACGATTCGCAGCAGCTCTTTTTTGGGCTTCATTTCCTGAGTAACAATGCATTTACGGAACGGGGTTTTTTTAGTCTGCATATATACCCCTCCTTTTACTTTTCTTCTTCCTCATTGAGCCAGTCGGCAACGTCGTTTGGAGAAGCAGAATAAGCTTCATATTCCCCAGAAAGGTTTTCTGTTTCTTCACCTTCTGCAAGAAGCCCTAGTTCTTCCGCTTCCGACTCACTTTTAATATCGATTTTCCATCCCGTCAATTTTGCTGCCAGCCGGGCATTTTGTCCTTTTTTGCCAATAGCAAGGGAAAGCTGATAATCAGGTACGATAACCTGCGTCATCTTCTCTTCTTCATCTACTGTTACTTTCACTACTTTGGAAGGACTAAGTGCATTGGCTACATATACTTTAGGATCTTCCGACCAGCGAACGATATCGATTTTTTCTCCTTTAAGTTCATCGACAATCGTCTGGACTCTCTGGCCTCTTGGACCTACACAAGAGCCGACTGGATCAATTTCTTCATCTTCCGCATGAACCGCAATTTTAGATCGCTCTCCTGCTTCTCTTGATACAGATTTAACTTCAACAGTCCCATCATATATTTCCGGAACTTCAAGTTCAAACAGTCTTTTAAGAAGACCCGGGTGAGTTCGGGAAATCATGATTTGAGGTCCTTTAGTTGTTTTTTCCACCTTGGTGATAAATGCTTTTATACGGTCATTGTGCTTGTATGACTCTGTAGGCATCTGTTCAGAAAGTGGCATCAGAGCCTCAACTTTGCCAAGATCCACATAAATAAAGCGGTGATCCTGACGCTGGACTATCCCAGTCATAATGTCTTCTTCCCTGTCTATGAAATCAGAATAAATAATTCCTCTTTCAGCTTCCCTTACACGCTGAGTAACCACCTGTTTCGCAGTCTGGGCTGCAATGCGCCCAAAATCGCGGGGGGTTACTTCAATTTCTACAATATCTCCGACTTCATACAGAGGATTAATTTCATGAGCCTCCGCAAGAGAAATTTCGAGACGTGCGTCAAATACTTCTTCTACAACTTCTTTACGTGCGAAAACACGAATTGTTCCAACTTCCCGATCGATCTGGACTCTTACGTTCTGTGCGGAATTAAAGTTTCTTTTATAACCTGTAATAAGCGCCTGTTCTATAGCTTCAAGAATGATTTCTTTATCAATACCCTTGTCTTTTTCTATAGTTGCAAGTGCTTCCATAAATTCACTGTTCATGGAGTTGATGTCCCCCTTTCAAAATTAAAACGCTACGGCGAGTCGTGCTTTTGCTACTTGACTGTACGGAATTTCATAGGTGACTAACCGGGTCTTTACTTTCACTTCCACTTTAAGAACCTCGTCTTCAAACGAAACGAGTGTGCCTTCAAATACTTTTTCTCCATCTACCGGAGCATAGGTAGTAACATAAATATTATTCCCCACTGCTTTTTCAACGTCTTTTTTCTTTTTCAAAGGACGTTCTGCACCTGGAGAAGAAACTTCCAGATAGTAGGCCTGCTCAATTGGATCCTTTTTATCCAGCATTTCACTAAGCTGTTCACTGACTTTTGTACAGTCGTCGAGGTCCACCCCGGTGTCTGAATCAATAAACACGCGAAGAAACCAGTTTTTTCCTTCTTTCTCAAACTCTATATCGACGAGTTCAAGGTTTTCCTCTTCCAAAATTGGAAGTACGAGCTTCTCAACAGATTCATATATTTGATTGGACATTACTTCTTCCCTCCCTGATCCAGACAGTTAACTGGAAAATTTATTACAAATATTGGATTTTTTCGCAAAAGAAAGAGTGGGTTTCCCCACTCTTCCCTACGCTCGTATCGCTCTGTCTAAATACAATATACCATATTGATCTATCTGATGCAAACAGACTAGAACAGGGAGAGCTGGTTGGAATCAGGAAGCTCTTCGAGACAGCCGTGCTCGTCCAGCTTTTCAAGGACGCTCTTTGTAATTTTGCTTCGTTCCCTCAAATTTTCCTTTGATAAAAATTCCCCGTCTTTTCGCGCTTTCTCTACAGCCAGAGCAGCATTTGTCCCAACACCGGTAATAGCATTGAACGGTGGTATAAGGGAATCCCCCTCCACCAGAAATTCTGTCGCCTTCGAGCGGTACAGATCTACCTTCTGGAATGAGAAGCCTCTCTCACACATTTCCAGTGAAAGCTCAAGCACTGTAACGAGACTTTTTTCCTTCGGAGAAGCGTCCAGTCCCTTTGCATGAATTTCCTCGATTTTTTTTCGGATCGTTGCTGATCCCCGGATCATCGTATCAAGATCAAAATCATCTGCTCTTACTGTGAAGTAAGCCGCATAGAACATCATTGGTTCATGAACTTTGTAATAAGCGATGCGTACAGCCATTAAAACATACGCTGCAGCATGGGCTTTAGGAAACATATACTTAATTTTTAAACAGGAGCCTATATACCAGTCCGGCACTCCGTGTTTTTTCATTTCTTCGATCCATTCTTCCTCCAGCCCACGGCCTTTCCTTACAAATTCCATTATTTTAAAAGCTAAAGGATGATCCAGTCCTTTGTACATTAAATATACCATTATATCATCCCGGCAGCCTATAACATCTTTCAGCTCACAGGTTCCCGCAGCAATCAAGTCCGCTGCGTTATTAAGCCATACGTCAGCCCCGTGAGAAAGTCCGGAAATCTGTACGAGCTCGCTGAAAGTGGATGGCTTTGTTTCTTCAAGCATCTGTCTTACAAACCGGGTGCCAAATTCCGGAATACCGTAGGTCCCTGTTTTACACAGGATCTGGTCTTCCGTTACACCGAGAGACTCTGTGCCACTGAAAAGTTTAAATACTTCCGGGTCATCCACCGGGATCGTTTTCGGATCCCTGCCGCTCAGATCCTGAAGCATTCGTATCACCGTTGGATCATCGTGGCCAAGAATATCCAGTTTAAGCAGGTTATCGTGGATCGAGTGGAAATCAAAGTGGGTCGTCCGCCACTCGGATTCCCGATCATCCGCAGGAAATTGAATAGGTGAAAAATCATATATGTCCAAATGATCCGGCACAACGATAATCCCACCCGGGTGCTGTCCGGTTGTCCGTTTAACGCCTGTGCATCCCTGCACGAGCCGGTCTATTTCAGCGCCTCTCAGCTGCAGTTCTTCGTCATTTTCATGTCCTCTTACGAATCCGTAGGCGGTTTTCTCCGCCACCGTACCTATTGTTCCCGCACGATACACATAGTCTTCTCCGAACAGTTCCTTCGTATAGTTATGAGCCACAGGCTGATAAGCCCCGGAAAAGTTTAAATCGATATCCGGGACCTTGTCTCCTTTGAAGCCAAGGAAGGTTTCAAAGGGGATATCGTGACCATCTTTCGCATATAGCTCCCCGCATTTTTCACAATTTTTATCCGGAAGGTCAAATCCCGATCCGACACTGCCGTCGTTGAAAAAGTAGGAGTGCTTACAATTTGGGCAGACATAATGCGGTGGAAGAGGATTAACTTCTGTTATTTCGGTCATCGTTGCCACAAAGCTTGACCCTACTGATCCCCTCGAACCAACCAGATAACCGTCATCAAGTGATTTTTTAACAAGTTTCTGGGAAATCAAATAAATTACCGAAAAACCATTGGAAATAATACTGGTCAATTCTTTTTCCAGCCGGTCGATAACGAGCTGAGGGAGTTCCTCCCCATAGATGGATTTGGCCATATCGTAGCACAGCTGACGCATTTCTTCATCAGCACCCTCAATGTGAGGCGTGTAAAGATCATCCGGAATCGGTTTAATTTCGTCAATACTGTCCGCAATCTCTCTCGTTGCAGTGACTACAATCTCTTCTGCTTTTTCATTCGGAAGAAAACTGAATTCATTCAGCATTTCATCAGTTGACCTGAAATGTACTTGAGGAAGTGTCTGGCGATTTAAAGGATTGGCGCCCCCCTGAGAAGCGATGAGTATTTTCCGATAAACGTAATCTTCAGGATCCAGATAATGGACGTTGCCTGTAGCTGCCACCGGTTTACCTGTTTCTTCCCCGAGTTTGACGAGCTGCTTCAATATATCTTTTAAAGCGAGTTCGTCACGTACAATTTCTTTTTCTATAAGATGTGCATAGTTTCCCGGCGGCTGAATTTCAATAAAGTCATAAAATGCCGCGGCTTCCTTTGTTTCTTCGAGCCCCTTCTGCATCAGCCCTTCAAATATTTCCCCCCGGTCACACCCGGACCCTACAATCAGTCCTTCTCTGTTTTTAACAAGTACTGATCTCGGTATTCGTGGAACTCTGTAAAAATAATTAATGTGGGACATCGAGATGAGACGGTAAAGATTTTTTAATCCCTCTTTTGTTTTCGCATAAATCGTACAGTGGACAGGACGCTGCTTTTTGTAGTCCTCAGCGGATCCCTGCTCGTTCAGTTGTTCGTGCACTGTTATATTTTTTTCCAGTGCATCCTTTATCATTTTCCAGAGCAGGTGCCCCGTCGCCTCTGCATCGTATATAGCCCGGTGATGAGAAACGAGTTCTATATTGAATTTCTTACACAACGTGTTCAGCCGGTAGTTTTTAAAGTGGGGGTAAAGCATCCTTGCCATTTCAAGCGTGTCTATTACCGGATTTTTAACTTTACTGTAATTGATTTTTTCATAGCCTGCATTTAAAAAGCCGATGTCAAAACTTGCATTGTGGGCTACAAGAA
>PWLM01000006.1 GCA_003560495.1 Bacillus sp. (in: firmicutes)
CCGGTCACCCCATCCTCCACCAGGTCTGCGGCGGCATTCTGCGGATGAATTACCGTCACCACGGGCAGGCCGCAGGCCATTGCCTCCAGCGCCACAATGCCGAAGCCCTCCCTTGTTGAGGGGAGGACGAAGACTTTTGACGCTTTCATGGCGGCGATGACGGCGTCATGGTCGGGGAGGAAGCCGGTGAAGCTGACGCTGCCTTCCAGGCTAAGGTTGTGGGTGAGCCGCTCAAGGGCCTGCCGCTCAGGTCCGTCGCCGATGATGGCAAGCCGGAGGCCGGGCAGCTCCTCCCTGAGAAGGGCGGCGGCCCGGATCAGGAGATCGACATGCTTCTCCCGGATGAGGCGGCCGGTGAAGATGATATCCGATTGTGGGATGTCAGGGCCGCCTCCTTCCATTCCAGCCGGCACAACTGCTGTTATCTGCCCCATATTGATCCCGTTTGGAATAACAGGGATATCTCCGGTGATGCCGAGCCCTTCGAGCGCCCTAGCCGTCATTGGCGAGACGGCGATCGGATAGTGGGGGAGCGCGGCCGCCCTTGCTTCGATGATCTTTCCAAAGACCCCGCGCCGCCCGAGATACTCGTACCAGTACTCCCCCCATACCTCGTGCCAGGTGATCACAAGGGGGATCCCAAGGTGTTTCGCAACACGGTGTGCAGAGAAGCAGGGGAAGTACGGGAAGTTCTGGCAGTCGATGAGATCAATCCCTGAGGTCCTGCCAAGAGCCAGGAGCGGGTGATAGACCGAGCGGGCGAACCGGAGCGCCTGGCCGGCAGTCCGCCTGCCTCCTGCATAGAGCGGCTCAGCCGGGCAGACACCATGGATGGTAACACCACCCTGCTGGATCACCGTATCCGGCTCATTCCACCATTTCATCCCGAAGAGATGAATCTCGTGGCCGCGGGCGGCGAGCCGGGTGGCAAGCTCCCATATCCGCTTCTCGGCACCGCCGCGGACATAGGGGTAGATGGCGTCATACACATAAGCGATTTTCATCATCCTATCCAGAAGAAAGCACAATTAACCAATTCATTGCACGGGTACTATCCGATGGTTTTACACAAAGGAGAGAGTGCATGATTATAATGTCTCCTTCTTTAAGATGTGTATGCGTGGGCATTCAGGTTACCGAAGAAAAAACCAGGGATTGCCAGTTTATACATCATCATTTCCACGTTCAAGTAACATCATGCTGATAAAGATGGCAGAAAAGAATATCTGCATGCCAGAGAGGAAAAAAGTGAGGGACCATACTGCATTTGCGATCTGTGAAAGTGAACCAAAGCCGGTTGCAGCCCAATTATGAACAATTCCATACCCTATCGCCACTCCGACGAACATCAGGATTATGCCAATTATAAGCTCCTTTTCCAAATTATGATAATTAATGAGTTTTCTGATAAAGCTATTCTTATCACTATAACCATGAATAGCTGAGTACATCATAATTGTCAAACCCATAAGAAATGCCTGTAATCCACCAATGAATACCAGAGATGCAAGAATAAAGGAATGGAGATTCGAAGTCTCGACATCTCCTCTGACATAAAAGAACCCCATCATGAAAAGCCCCAGGAGCGCAAAAACAAAGCCCGGAATAGCGATAAATGGGAGCGGGCGGTAGAGAAGCATGAAACGAACGTGTCGCCAGCCATCAGAAAAACTGCTCAGTTTTGAAGGTGTAACCCTTGGCCAGTAGGTGATCGGCACTTCATCAATCCGTAATCCGGCTTTTGCAGCCTCGATAAACATCTCTGAAGCAAACTCCATCCCTCCTGTCTTCAAGTTGAGTCTTTCAAGCGCTTCCCGCCTGATTGCCCGTAGCCCGCAATGTGCATCTGATATATCGGTTCCGAAGAGCTGGTTTAATAACCAGGTGAGGAAGGGGTTACCAATATATCGGTGGAGTGGGGGCATGGCACCTGGTTTAATATCACCTTTCAGCCGCGTCCCCATAACGAGGTCGGCACCGTCATCGAGCAGTTCAAGTAATTTTGGGATCTCACAAAAATCATATGTATTGTCGGCATCTCCGATTACGATATATCTCCCCTTCGCAAATGCAAAGGCTGCGAGATATGCATTGCCGTATCCCATCGATTCAGGATGGACTATCACACACCCAAAAGACTCCCCGATCTCAGCAGTCCTGTCTTTTGAGGAATCTGCAATGATGATCTCACCCTCTAGCTGAAGATGTGAGAAGACCTTTTGTATTCGTGATAGACACTCACCAATCGTCTCCTCCTCATTTAAGGCAGGGAGGATGACAGATATATCGGGTATTCCTTTTTTCATTGCATATACCGGTATATCAATGTACATCTTTCCCTTATTTATGAATTCTGATTAGTTTTTATGGAAAGAAGCTGATTACTCTGCGTGGCAATCCAGACAAGCCCAATTCCCAAATAACCATACCTCACTCCTCCATGAAACAACCCAACGTGAACTACCCCCAGCTTGCGCAAGGGGACTTCCCGCCTGTGGAGTTAAAAAAATAAAAACTTGAAAACATAACAACTTTCAATGAATAAATATAATCAGTAGTTACCAGAAGTAACCAAGGTATCAGGCGGAACTGCATGTCCACATTAAAGAAAGATTCCATTCAAAAGAGAAAAAATCAAAAGGAAAGGAGAGATCCTAAAACTTCAGATGAATCATCCAGGGGGAATCATGCCCCAGAGAACAGTATTGGATGGTTCCTTTCGGAACATACACTTTCGATCTTGGTATTTCTCTTTGCACTCTTCTTTATCATCACAATTGCGAATCCTGCTCTTTTTCTCAACGACGGTTGGATCAGTGCTAACCAGCTCCATCAGCTCGATGAAGGGACGCAACTGATCGTTAATGAAGGCAAATATGGCGTCTTTATAAATGGAACCCCGGGACCATACTTCGAAGCTCGGAATAATCTTCTCGGATACACCTTAATGCTGCCTCTACTTTCATTCCCTGCCCTGAAGTTTTTTTATCTGTTCGGAGATCAGTTCCGGTTCTCTGTGATTCTCCTATGGAGTATTTTGCCGGTATTGATAGCACTTTTAATCGAGATTCGTTATCCTGAACGAATACAGTTTAGAGGCATCAGGTTAACAATCCCAATAATCGGGTTGGCCTTAGCCGGACTTCTTGTAAATATCTGGCTATATAACCCCTTTCCTTTTCTCTCTGAGAATGCCCCGCGGGAAGTAGCAGCGATAATCTTTACAAATCATATCTTGTTCAGCCTGATGGCAGTTATGATATTTCTCATTTGTAAAAGCATTTTTGAAGATGACTGGTACGCCCTGTTTGGAACGCTTGTTTGTATTTCATGCTCTTCCTATATCTTCTGGGCAACAGATGCAAAAGACCATATCCTTGTTGCAACGTTAATCACTGCTGTCATTCTGTTTTTTGCACGATATACCTATAAGCAAAGAAATTTGGATGCCGCACTCATTTTTATCGCAATTGGGTTACTTGCATGGGCGCGTCCTGAGCTTGGATTCACCGTATTCATCGCCTGCGTACTCTCTTATTTTTCTATGCATATCGTATCGGACTCTTTTCGGCAATCAACCAAAAATCGGGTTCTCTGCATTCTACTCACCCCTCTCTGGACATTTTTCGGGGCAATTCCATTTTTTGTAAATAATTACATTGTCACCGGCAATCCTCTTGTACCAACATTATCGATCACACATGGCTATTATCAGGAAAGGGTGAGCCCGGGTGTCTCCGGGGAGGGATCACCAGTAATCATTGAGAGCACCACGGACGTAATTGCCGCCAGCATGAGTGGAGAAGTATCCGCTTCGGGCATCCCCTATCCAGGAGGTATCGAAGACGTCATCCCTGTTCTAACGCACCACTTTAATCTCACATTCAATACGTTATTTTCAGATCTCTTTGGCATACTATTCGCCCCGGTTTCCGGTAATATGAGTCTTGTCGCCGTCTCTCCGATAGTTGTCTTTGCCATTATTCTATTACCAGCCATGATCTGGCACCATAGTGAGCGGTTCAGTTCTATAGACAGACAGATGATCAGAACACTTGCCTTCATTGCATGTGCAATATGGGCGGCATACATTCAGTACCTCCCACTCTTGAACCATGATTCTGGGATCATTCCGGATATCCGCTACCTGATGCCCTTCTACCTCCCGGCAGGTCTCCTTGCACTTTTTGCGCTCCGGGGCACCCTCACCGTTAATGAACGCTGGTCCCTTACCCTTGCGACGCTCATCTCTGTTCTCCTGATCCCTGCGATCCTGTTCTTCATAATGATCATAGTGCAGCCTTTTGGAGGGCTTTACGCCGGATATACTACATTCTTCACCCTCATCATCTATGGCTGCCTTGCTATCGCCCTCATTCTCTTAAGCCTGAGATTGATGAATTACCCGGTCCCACAGGTCTATCTGATAGGGATTATCGCCATCCTCATTGCAATCCCCCTGGGGTGGCAGCTCATGATGACAGTGCTGTATTCGGTGGCAAAATTCAACGGCTACCCCTTCTGGATACCCGTCATTGAGCAGATATACTCCTCCCTGATCCAGGTGACTGATATATCTTAATAAGGGCAGGTAGCTCCCTTACACGACCAGCATATCATATGGTCGTTCCGGGGTGATGAGGTCTCGCAAAATAAAAGAAGGGAGGTGGTGGATTAGATAGGGAAACAGAGCACGAGCACAACTCACTGCACCGGGACCTTCGCCTCTATTGTATATGAGTCGATGAGCCGGCTCTCGATGATCAGGTAGTAGCTCCGGCCGCCTTCAAGGAAGCTCTCCTTCCAGGGGCGGGGATCGTTGTTGCTCCAGAGTCGTTCGTCGATGATCCCGCCCCCTGCCGGGTCGATGGTACGGACGACCCGGTTTGGATCCTCGGCATCCATCACGGTGATGATGAACCGGGGATAGCCGACCGACTGGCCGGATCCGGTCGGGAGGACCGATGGATTAACAGTGTACCAGAGCTCCCACCGGGGGGAGGGGATCTCAAACACCTGGGATGCCCCGCTCCACCGCCCTTCAATCGTTGCAAATGTCTGAAGGGTCACCTCCCGGTCATCCGTCTCGATGGGGCGCCGTGCCGGGATGGAGCCATCCGGGCGCGTCAGGTGATAGGTGCCGGGATCGACATACCCAAGCCGGATCGGCTGGCCATCCCAGACCTGTGCCATCGTACCCTTGGTACTCGCCGCCTGAACCGTCGACGGGTGGGGGATACTGATCTGCCCAAGCGGCACTGCTGTCGGCGGGGGGGTCACCACCGCCTGCGGGCCGCGCTCCCCCGCGCCCGGCATCGGCGGAATGCTGAAATCAGGGCTTTCGCCGGTGACCATCGGATTGATAACAACGGCAATGATGACCACGAAGACGAGCCCGCCGATGAATGTCATGATATCCTGTTTATCCATGATTTGGCAAACCTCCTGTTGTATACACGGCTTTAAAGATCCTCCAATAAGTA
>PWLM01000200.1 GCA_003560495.1 Bacillus sp. (in: firmicutes)
CGCCGGGGGGAGGCATGCAGAGAATGCGGAACGGAAATTATCCGTTTTACCGTAGGAGGAAGAGGCACGCACATTTGTCCTTTATGCCAGCAGTATAAAGAGGAGGAATAGTCATGAAGCTTGGATTGACAGGAAGTATTGCTACAGGTAAAAGTACCGTTTCCCAGATGTTTAAAGATGAAGGCTGCCCGGTTATTGACGCTGACCTGATCGCAAGAGAGGTCGTTGAACCGGGGACACCGGTACTGGAAGAAATTGTCCGTCATTTCGGGGAGCATATTCTGCATGATGATGGTACGTTGAACCGGAAAAGACTTGGAGAAATTGTTTTTGAACACCCGGAAGAACGGGAAAAATTGAACAGTATGGTTCATCCGGCAGTAAGAATGGAAATGAAAGAACGTTCGGAGGCAGCAGAAGCAGCGGGGGAACCGCTCATTATACTGGATATTCCGCTCCTCATAGAAAATGATCTGTATTACCTCGTAGATGAAGTGCTTGTTGTATACGTTCCGGACGAAGTACAGAAAGAGCGTCTGATCACGAGAAACGGCTATACGGAAGAAGAGGCGGATCAGCGGATCACCTCCCAGATGCCGATTGAAAAAAAGCGAAAAGAAGCGGATTACATTATAGACAATTCCGGCACGCTGGAAGATTCAAGAGCTCAGGTAAAAGAACTTGTCCGCAGGTTCGTCCCGGAAAAACATTAAAACACACAAAAAATAACAAAAGTGTTTAAATTATAGAAACACCTCTCGTGATTATGGTCGACGGGAGGTGTTTTTTATTCGCCTTTTTTACTGATAATGAAACGAAAAAGAGTGTCCCGTATTACCAAGTGAAAAATGACGGAAATTTCAGAAAAAAACTGGTGGTACATGGGCTATATAAGGGAAAATTCCCCGTTCTGTTTTACAAATTTATATAGTCATGTACAAAATAAATGTGTTATACTATATCTGTGAAAACGCTTATATAATATAACACAATAGCATGGAGGGGTACTCATGATACGAGTAGCAATTAATGGGTTCGGAAGAATTGGTCGAATGGTGTTCCGTAAAGCAATGATGGATGAAAAGGTGGAAATTGCCGCAATTAATGCCGGTTATCCTGCAGAGACACTTGCACACCTTGTAAATTACGATACAGTTCACGGCACATACCAAAAAAGAGTGGAGGCAGAAAACGGCCGTCTGATTGTGGATGGCAAAAAGGTGGAGCTCGTGAATTACCGTGATCCTGAACAACTCCCATGGAAAGACCTTAACATTGATATTGTTCTGGAAGCGACAGGTAAATTCCGTGAAAAAGGGGAGGCAGCTAAACATATTACAGCTGGTGCCAAGAAAGTCATCATCACAGCACCAGGAAAAAATGAAGATGTGACGATCGTTTACGGGGTCAATGAAAATGATTACGACCACCGGAATCACGACGTTATTTCCAATGCTTCCTGTACTACGAACTGCCTTGCCCCGGTAGTAAAAGTGCTGCAGGAAGAACTTGGAATCGAGTCGGGAATGATGACTACTATACACTCCTACACAGGGGATCAGCGTAACATCGACAATCCCCATAAGGATCTCCGCCGGGCCCGTGCCTGCGCCCAGTCCATCATTCCAACCACGACAGGTGCAGCCAAAGCTATTTCTGCTGTTATTCCGGAAATGAAAGGGAAACTTCACGGACTCGCCCTCCGCGTTCCGACACCGAACGTTTCTCTCGTGGACCTCGTAGTGGATGTGGAAAAAGATACGACGGTAGAAGAAGTGAATGAAGTACTCAAAACGGCTGGAAAGAAAAATATGGAAGGAATTATCGGCTACACGGACGATCCGCTTGTATCAGTAGACTTCAACGGGGACGAGCGTTCGGCTATTATTGACGGACAGTCCACCATGGTTATTAACGACCGGCAGGTAAAAGTGCTTGCGTGGTACGATAACGAATGGGGTTACTCCTGCCGTCTTCTGGATCTCGTATATCATGTAGGGAGCTTCATTCAGGCTGATCAGAATACGTACGCCTCCTGATGAAAACAGGGAGACGGCCCGCCGGTTACTCCGGCGGGTTTTTAATTGTCATTGGACAATAATGTAAAAAAAGATTGCATTCTTCCCTTAAAGGCAGTATACTAACCTTCGTAATGTTTCCGTGATTATGTAAAGGGTTAGGACCTCTCAGGACTAACTTTCCCCCAGTAATCGCACGCTGTTGACAGCAGGAGATATAATTTTTGATTTTGAACATTTAAAGGGGGAGTCCTAAATGGATACTATGGGAAGACATGTTATTGCAGAACTTTGGCAGTGCAGTATTGAAAAACTGAATGATATTACATTTATTGAGCGTGTTTTTGTTGATGCTGCCCTTGAGGCAGGAGCAGAAGTCCGTGAAGTAGCTTTTCATAAATTTGCACCTCAGGGAGTCAGTGGAGTAGTCATTATCAGTGAATCACATTTGACGATTCACAGTT
The DNA here is from genome assembly GCA_003560495.1 of Bacillus sp. (in: firmicutes). GTDB lineage: Bacteria > Bacillota > Bacilli > Bacillales > Salisediminibacteriaceae > Alkalicoccus. The sequence continues at coordinate 2,483 of PWLM01000200.1, forward strand.
TTCCGGAGCACGGCTACGCTAGTATCGATGTTTATACATGCGGTGACCGGATAGATCCGAATGTTGCAGCGAATTATATCGGGCGCGCCCTGGAGGCAGGTAGAGCAGAAGCGGTGGAAATTCCACGGGGTATCGGACCGATCGAAGTAAACCATAATAAATCAGAAGCAGCCTATACAAAATAAATGTTTTCTCCCTTCCAATGTGGAAAGGGAGATTTTTTTAGTGGGAAATATTCCTGAACGGTCATATTTCCCAGTATACTAATCAGAAGCTTTGATCTTCAGTATGTTTTTCAAGGATCTTCCCTGAAGTGTCTGATTGAAGTATGGAGTGTTTCTTGCTATGCTTAAAGAAGACGAGGTGGATACAGATGGGATTTATGCAGAATGTAAAAAAGATATTCAGTACAAAAACAGAAACAAGTGAAAAGCATGAAGATAAAACACTTCAGACACATTATTATAAAGCAATGAGAGAGAAAGTATTTGCTGAGCTTGAAACGATGTTTTCGAAGAAACAGGGCTTTGAAGTCAGCTCCATTTCAGAGGAGCATGGGGAAATGATCGTGCATGTTAAAAGCGGAAAAAAAGCTTTTATGGTAATAACGGTCATCATGGTACGGCCATATCGTACAGCCGTCGATTTTTCGGTCCATACAGACACTGTCCTGTTCAGTGATTTCGGTTACAGTGCCAAGCTTATACGAAGCTTATACAAAGAGCTAAATGAAAGGCTCACCTTCACCGGGACTGGACTCGGTGATGAGCTGAGCCGGTAAACCGGGGAGGAAGCGACGATGAGATGTCCGCACTGTGACCATAATGGTACTAAAGTACTTGATTCGCGTCCGAGTGATGAGGGGCGCGCTATCCGCCGCCGCAGAGAATGTGAATCGTGCGGCTACAGATATACAACGTTCGAGCGGGTAGAAAAGACACCGCTGATCGTCGTTAAAAAGGACGGTAACCGGGAAGAATTCAGCCGGGAAAAGCTGCTGCGTGGACTCGTGCGTGCCTGTGAAAAACGACCGGTCCCAGTAGAAAGCCTGGAAAAACTGACGGCTGATGTTGAAAAGGAAATGCGGAACCGCGGGCAGTCGGAAGTAAACAGCAATGATATCGGCGAATACGTTATGAAGCATCTTGCAGACATAGACGATGTGGCTTACGTACGCTTTGCTTCGGTGTACCGCCAGTTTAAAGATATTAATGTATTTGTCGATGAACTGAAAGATCTCATCAACAGGAACGGATCCTGATTGAACAAAACCCGATTTTTCTTTGTGATCAGCTGTGGGAAACCGGCACTGATTACCAGCGGACTTTATCAGCACCGAAAAATCGGAGAGATATACTCTTTTTAAACAAAAAGCTATGTTAAAGTTCGCTGACGGCTGAAGAAACACTTCGCTTTCAACCGGTCTGCCGTGGAGGAGATTTTCCGCGGCAAGCGAAGAAAAAAGAGCCGCAGGAAACCTTCACGGTCAACGCGGAGCTTTAACAGAGTCAAACAAGAGAGTAGAACCGGGGCTGTCCCAGCAATTGTGCCGGGATGGTCCTTTTTATGGGGAGGGAGAAAGATGCAGTGGCAGGAAATTGTACCGGCAACTCCGTTCACAGCTTTTACGTGCGGAGATTTTTCGACAGAGAGAGCGGATACAATGACGATGCTGTATCAGCCTCTTATTGGTCCCGTGGCGTACAGCCTTTATATGACACTGATGACGGAAATAAACAGGCATCCCGGCAAAAAAATAAACGGAACACATAAACAGTGGATGACGCAGAGCGGCCAGCAGCTCCCAATGCTTTTTAAGGAGCGTCAGAAGCTGGAGGCACTCGGTCTGTTGGAAACCTACCAGGAAAAAGCAGAGGATCCTGTCATGTATTATGAGCTTCTCATGCCGCTTCAGCCAAAAGAATTTTTTCAGGATGAGCTTCTGAGCGTGTATTTGTATAACCGGATCGGGAGCAAAGAGCGGTACCGGGAGCTTCGGCGATGCTTTCTGCGGGAAGGTGTGGAAGTGGAAAACCTGAAAAAGACGACGAAAGGCTTCAGTGAAGTCTTCACCTCCGTCCACCCTTCAGAAATGAAAAGCACTTCGCGGGAAATGGATAATATTATTGCCGTTTCCTCTGATATTCAAGGAGTCGGGAAAGAGGCGGAGTATTCTTTGGAGGAGGCAGTGCCGCTGGAAGAAATCACAGCGCACCTTCCATCTTTTGTGAACCGTGAAGAGCTTTATAAACCGGAAAACAAAAAGCTTATTCAGCAGATCGCCTTTTTATACAGTTTTACTTATGAAGAACTTGCCCACATTATCCAGGAGGCTATGCTTCATACAGATTATATGGACAGTAAAAAAATCCGTGAAACAGCAAAAAGGAAGTACCGTCTTCAGGAAGGCGGGAAGCCGCCGATGCTCGGCATGCGTACACAGCCTCCGGGTCTTCTCAGTGTAAAAGGGGAGCCTCAAACAGAAGAAGAAGTCCAGATGAAATACTTCGACACCACTTCCCCCGTGGAGTATCTCCATGCGCTGAGCGGAGGAGCGAAAGTATTCGAAGGTGATATAGCTATTATCGAAGAACTGATGAACGACTATAATCTGCCGGCCGGGGTCGTAAACGTCCTCATCGATTATTTGTATCTTGTGAACAATGGGAAGCTCGCGAAGCAGCTTGCTTTTAAAATTGCTACCCAGTGGAAGCGGAAGAAAATTTCCACTGTGGCCGAGGCAATGGAGATTGCCAAGCAGGAACATGAAGAACGCAGGAACTTTCAGACGAAAAAAACAAAGCCGGCCAGAGAAAAATCGACTGAGCCTGTACCTAAATGGATGAAAGACCAGGAAGAAAATAAAAAAGCTGAGGAAGCAGAGCCGGAAGATGTTGTGAAAGCCAAGCAGGAAGCGGCCAAATACCGGGAACTGCTGCGCAGGAAGAAAGAAAAGAAAGGATGATCCGGCATGGATCCAATTGAACAGGCGTTAAAACG
>PWLM01000243.1 GCA_003560495.1 Bacillus sp. (in: firmicutes)
ATTTTATTACCGTACTTCTGCTTTACCGGCCATAGAAGGCGTCGGGCTTTATCGAGGTTTCCATTATCCGGCCAGCTGTTCAGTGGTGCAAAGCGCTGGGAACCGCTTCCGCCGCCTCCGCGGCCGTCACCGATACGGTATGTTCCTGCAGCGTGCCAGGACATACGGATAAAGAACGGACCGTAATGACCGTAGTCTGCCGGCCACCAGTCCTGGCTTTCTGTCATGACCTTGTGAAGGTCTTCTTTCATTGCGTCGTAATCAAGCTTCTGGAATTCTTCCTTGTAGTCAAAATCGGACCCGAGCGGGTTCGTTTTTGTGTCGTGCTGGGCAAGAATGTCCAGATTCAGGAGGCCTGGCCACCAATCTTCATTAGTAGGGCCTTTGTTTGATTGGCTCGGCATACCTTGATGGGTTACCGGGCATTTGTCCATGTTTTCATTTTCGTTGCTAGACATGTGTTATTCCCCTTTCCATTTGTAAAAAGAGTAAAGAGCAGACAAATATAACTTTCATTACCGCCGGGCGGAATAAAAGTTATATTTATTCTCACTTTATAATTATAATAAATAATTACGAAAACCAAAAGCAAAACGCAGTGAATAATTAAAATTTTTATCTTTAATGATAAAAAAACATATCGATTTTATGCTGAAAGCCTTATTTTACGAGGCTCTCTCCTACCAGGGAAAGAATTCTTCATTCAGTCTGGTTTTCCTGCAGTCACTTTTATTTTCTCTATGTTAAAGCATTCCTGTTGATGCCTGGAGAAAAACTTCGCTTTCAACCGGCCTGCGGTGGAGGAGAACTCCGGGCAGTTCGAGAATCCATTTTGGCGAACTGTTTTCCTGACAAAATTAGTCGAGAACAAGCCGCCCCGCCGAGAGTGCAGCAGCGTTATGTCCGTTTCATAAACGAACTGTTTTCAAGGCAGCCTTTATTTTCAGCACAAACTATTGTATCTCACGTAAAAGCTTCTGCAGGGAGGAATTGTTTCTTTGAGGGGCTCTGCCGGGCGACATTAGAGGGGCCTGTAGTAAAATATAGAAAAAACAGCGGCGGAGGAAAGGGCAATGGAAGAAAATGTGATGCTTGCCTTCGGATTGACACTTTTCGCAGGACTTGCCACCGGAATCGGAAGTCTGCTGGCGTTCTTTACTTCTCAGACTAATACAAAGTTTCTATCTGGAGCACTTGGATTTTCGGCAGGAGTAATGATTTATGTTTCCATGGTGGAGATATTCCCAAAATCTCAGGAAGCTCTGGTGGAAGCTCTCGGAAAAAATGCAGGGAGCTGGGCGACAGCAGGAGGTTTTTTTGGAGGAATCTTATTTATTGCGCTGATCGACCGGCTTCTTCCAAAGGATAAAAATCCGCATGAAGTAAAAAAGGTAGAGGAAATGGATAAGGACCCTTCCAGAGATCCAGCGCTTTTGAAAATGGGAACTTTCACGGCAGCAGCAATTGCAATTCACAATTTCCCGGAAGGCATTGCAACGTTCACAGCAGTACTTTATGATCCGGCTGTCGGGCTGGCAGTGGCTGTAGCAGTGGCGATTCATAACATACCCGAAGGTATTGCTGTTTCTGTTCCGGTTTACTATGCAACCGGAAGCAGGTGGAAAGCACTGAAACTTTCCTTTTTATCCGGGCTCGCCGAACCGCTCGGAGCGGTGGCAGCTTTTTTGATTTTGATGCCCTACTTAAATGACGTTATGTTTGGCATTGTTTTTTCTTCTGTTGCAGGAATTATGATGTTTATTTCACTGGATGAACTGCTTCCTGCTGCAAAAAAATACGACCAGGCCCATGCCTCGATCTATGGGCTGATTGCCGGCATGGCAGTTATGGCGCTCAGTCTGCTCCTTTTTATTTAGCGTTACTCGTACGGGAGGATTGTTTTCTGATTCTCTTTTCCCGTAACAGCGGCATTAAATGATAAAAGAACTGTATTTGAATATTCGGGTCGACAGTTGAAAGAGAGCGTTTGGAGCAGTCCGGGGTAAGGAAATAAAACAGCAGAGAGAAAGGGAGGGAGAAAATTCATGAAATTACCGGACGCATTGGCAGAAGAAGGGAAAAAGCGGGTGGAAGGCTTCCCGCTGGAAGGGTTCGTCTACGGAAGTGGTCCGCAGTCACCCGCACTCATGCTCGTTGGAGAAGCACCAGGAGAAACAGAAATTCACAATGGCATACCGTTCAGCGGCAGGGCAGGAAAAGAGCTGATGAAATTTCTTGAAAAACTCAGTCTTTCAAGAGAAGAAGTGTATATTACGGCTGCAGTAAGAAGCCGGCCCTACCGCTGGGGAGAAAAAAAGGAGCGGGACGGAACTGTAACGAAAAGAAAGTATAACCGTCCGCCTACGAAAAAAGAAATCATGGCTCATGCACCTCTCCTGGATTATGAAATCGAACATGTGTCAGCCCCGGTTATTGTGACACTCGGGAATATTGGACTTAAACGTCTCGCCGGTAACGGATATAAAATTACAGATTACCACGGAACATTTATAAAAGGGCCCGTGCAGAAATTTGATAATAATGCGTATTCCTGGACGGAGAAAGAATATTTGATATTTCCTACTTTTCATCCGGCCTCTATTTTCTATAACCCCCGGCTGAGAGAATTAATCGAAGAAGATATAAGCATATTAAAGAAATTACTGGCGGATCAAAAATAAAACCTGTGATGTTTTTAAGTGCAGCAGCGAAGCGTCCATTCGCAAAGGAGGTCTCTGCAAAAGGCATATTAATCCACACGGACGTCAGCATAAATCATTCACCAAAATTAAGTATTTTGAAAAACATAGAACCTTTGAAACGCTGGAAATCCGGACTGTTTTCCTGACTGAAGACCTGTAAAAAAAGCGGAAGCGGTCCGTAAGGCTTTTATGTATAATAATAAGTGCTTAAATTATACTGTTTTGATTACTCGGAAAGCCGCAGGTTTCAAAATTTCGGGCGTACTGTTTTGGGATTTCATGCAGCAGGTATTGTTCACTGCAGGAAACGAATGTTTATAGCAGCACTAACCGTCAATAAAGTACTTAAATAAAGAGATAACTATTATTAAGGAGAAGTGGATATGGACAATAAAGCGTCGATTAATGTGGGCGGGCTGAGTTTTGACTGGGATCTGGAGAAAGGGAGTTTTTCCTTTGAGGGAAGAGATGCAGTGCTGTTTTGGATAGACACGGCGATGAAGGAATTTTTTGATACCATTGAAGAGATTTCCGGACAGGAAGCAGCCGAAGTTGTTATGGAAACAGCCGGATTCCGTCAGGGACTGGTAGTCGGTGAGTATTTTATGGGGCTGAAAGAAGTTTCTGCTGAAGAAGCATCCAGGCTTATTACTAATACATACGCTTCGGCAGGATGGGGGCTTGCAGAAATTCGGGATCTGAATCTGGAGAAAAAAACTTTGGAAGTACATTTAAAAGACAGCTGGGAGCATAAAATTAATCAGGCGCAGGAGAAGAAGCATGGAGGAGATTTTCTTTCCGCTCACTATGCGGGTATTTTCACCGGCCTGTTTGAAGAAAATATATGGTATGAAGTGAAACACTACCAGGTGGAAGGTCATGAGGCAACAGTGATCCGCTATTTTCCATCGGAGGAAACCGTTGAAAAAAATATTCACCGGATGGTCCGGCTGAAGGAACGGCAGGAAATCGAAAAACTCGAACGGCTCGTGGAAGAACAGACAGCAGAACTGAATGAGATGATCCGTGAAATTTCCACGCCTATTATTCCTGTACTCGAGGACATTGTCGTTATGCCACTGCTCGGCAGTTATGATGAAAACCGGACGAAGGAACTTTTAGAAAAAACGCTGGAAAATCTGCCGAAACATAAATCTAAATATTTGATTCTTGATTTGACGGGACTGAATGATAATTTTTCGGAACACGCAGCCCTATTGATCGAGCAGCTTGGAGCGGCTTCCGCGCTCATAGGGACCGAAACAATTCTCGTAGGCATTACGCCGAAAGTAAGTATGACGATTACCTCGACAGGAAGTAACCTTTCTTCCTTCAATTGTTTTCAGACCCTGCAGCACGGCATTCATTATGCACTGGCTCAAAATGGGCGGAGCATTACTTAAAAAAATTACTTCAGAAGCTGAATAACCTCTTTAAATTCCCGGCTTTCGGAAGTTTCCAGCAGTTCAAATACAGCAGTTTCTACGCCGGTGAGGACGATACCGGCGTTTTTCATACGCTCGAGACCGATATGTTTATTTTCCGGGGTGCGGGAAGATACGGCATCTACAGGAACATGAACTTCATAGCCGGCTTTTTTAAGACCAAGAGACGTCTGGCAGACACAGACGTGGGCTTCAATGCCGCCGACGATTACCTGCTGCCGCCGTTGAACGTCTGTTTTTTTCATAAATTCAGCATTGTAACAGCCGTTGAACGTCATTTTTTTAATCGGTTCAAGCTCTTTTAAATGGCCAGCAAGAGCCGGGGAAGTGGGTCCAAGCCCTTCCGGATACTGTTCCAGCCATACAATTGGCACGTCAAGGATTTTCAGAGCCCGGATCAGTTTCACCAGGTTCTGCTCCATCCGGCTGCTTTCGTGGACAATTTCAGCGAGCCTGCCCTGAACGTCTACAAGTACAAACATTGATTGATGTTTGTTCAGCATATAGCTCCCTCCATTTCTATAATTAGATTTTCTTTTTAATTATACGATTTGGAAAAAGAAATGAAAACAGATTATTCTGAATAATCGGAGGGTATAGAATAACTAAACAAAAACTTCTTTTCATGATTCAAACAGACCGTCTGTTGGAAGGTAATCTTACAAGACCGCAGAATAGGATGATGCGGGGAGTGGGTAGTGGCAGCGCATGATTCAACTGATCAGTGTAAAAAAGCTATCAGGGAGGGGAACATCTTGAACAGAGAGACGAAGTTTGCGACGGCTCTTGTCTTTAGTTTTCTGTTTTTAATGATCGGCGTATTTCATATGTTCCATGCTGTTTCAGAGTTTGAATATCTCTTTTATTATCTGCTTACCGTCAGCAGTGCTGTCATTTCCATTATACTGATTCATCGGATGAGGCTGGGAAAAACAGAAAAATTTAAAGACGAAATAAATAACGGTCCGGAGTCACAGGATAATAGAAAGCTGTAATTGGGTAAAATCAGGAGAGGAGATGAAGTGAAAAGGCTTTCTTGTACGGAAGGGAAAATCATGCAATAATGGGTTTGGTTCCTTGAAAGGATTAGAGCTAGACTGTGATATTTCTCTTTATTGTAATCTTTTATTCCAGTACCCCGTTGATTAGTCTTCGTGTCATGTCAAAACTAAATAGAGAGGAGAAAAAATGTGACTATTTTTAAGAATTTTTGGGAAATTGCGTGGCAGAGCCACGACCGGATTAAGTCAATGCTCGCTTTTATGGCATTTCAGCCGGGGGGAGGGCCTCCGGGAGATGACAGTGGAAGGATGGAGAAAGCTTCAGGTAAGATGACTGGTACATACCGCCAACCTTCGCCGGACGGTCGTGATTATACGACGAAGCAGGTCGTCGGGTTATTTCTAGGGCCGCTTTTATTTTTTTCCGTTCTGCTTTTCTTTCAGCCGGAAGGACTGAATCCGGAAGCGCGTGGTGTTCTTGCCGCTACCCTCTGGATCGCTACGTGGTGGATTACAGAAGCAATTCCGATACCGGTAACTTCTCTTCTACCCATTATTTTATTTCCGCTCGTTACACAGCTTGAGACAGGGGAAGTAACGCCGAACTATGGGGACGGCATCGTTTTCCTCTTCCTCGGGGGCTTCATTATTGCTCTTGCCCTTGAAAGATGGAATCTGCATCGGCGAATTGCTTTGTTTATAATCAACATGGTCGGAACAAGTACAAAACGTCTGATGCTCGGATTTATGATAGCTACCGGCTTTCTTTCCATGTGGATTTCGAATACAGCAACGGCAATGATGATGGTACCCATCGGGACGGCCATTATTTTTCAATTTTCCGAGCTGCTTCAGGACAGTGATGTAGAAGATATCGAAGGCCAGAAAAAACAGTTTTCTAAAGGACTAATGATTGCGATTGCTTTTTCCGCATCGATCGGTGGACTGGGAACTATTATCGGAACACCGCCGAATACGATTCTCGCTGGTCAACTGGGAGAAATATTTGATTATGACCTCTCCTTCGCCCAGTGGATGATGTTCGGTGTTCCATTGGCAGTTGTATTAATTATTATTGCCTGGTTTTACTTAGTAACTTTTGCTTTTCCGATGAAAATGAAGGAAATTCCGGGGAGTAAGCGTATTATCTCTGATGAAAGGTCTGCTCTGGGGAAAATGAGTCCGGAGGAGAAGCTTGTTATGACGGTTTTTTCCATGACGGCTATTGCATGGATACTCCGGTCTTTTGTTCTTCAGGAATATGTTCATCCACGGATTGATGATACGATGATTGCGATAACCGGGGCAGCAATACTTTTCCTTATTCCGTCGGTCCGCTATCAGGGGACAAAACTGATGAACTGGGATACAGCGAGAAATGTTCCATGGGGCATTCTGATTCTATTCGGAGGCGGGCTTGCGATTGCCGGTGCTTTCGGGGATACGGGACTTGACGTATGGATCGGGGAGCAGCTGACTGTCCTTGTCGGCGTCCAGTTCTTAATCATTGTCCTTGCCGTTACATTCCTTGTCGTTTTCCTGACGGAGATCACTTCCAATACAGCATCTGCTACAATGCTGATGCCGATTATGGCGGCACTTTCCAGCGCTATTGATGTCCACCCATTTGCCATGATGGTCCCTGCAGCTATTGCCGCTTCCTGTGCCTTCATGCTGCCGGTTGCAACACCTCCGAACGCTGTTGTATTCGGCTCCGGCTACTTAAGAATGGGAGATATGATCAAGGCTGGTTTCTGGATGAATCTGATTGCAATTACCGCTATCGTCACTTTCGTGATGCTGCTGCTTCCAGTAGTATTTGGAATTGACCTGACAAGCTTTCCGGGATAAACTTTAATACAGGAGCTGTTCCTCCTGCGTGGAGGAACAGCTCTGCCTTTATTAGGCCTCCAGTGTTCAGGCGAGGAATAATAAAGGAAATTGAGGGTATAGAATATAGAGAAGACTTTGAGAAAAACTGAGAGTACATAATGAAAGGTAATATTATTAACTGGGAGGGATGTTCATGCCTTTAACCGTCACGTCACTCATATTTGTATTAATTTTAGGCGGGGTCATTCTGTTTATTGCTTCCCGCGGGCTCCCGGAACCCCAGGGTCCCCCGGAGGACGCTTCTTCAAAGAAACGTAAAGCAGAAGAAGAGGATACTGCTGATAGAGAAACGTTCCTTCCGGAAGACAAAGAGCTGAACGCTCTCGGAAAAATAGTAAAAGCTTTGGAAACAGTTGTTTTTAAACTGATAATCAATCCACTGAGGAAACTTAGTAAAAAACTCCGCTATAAAAAACTGAGTACCGAGCAGCTGCAAGCAGGGAAGGACACGTACGAGCTCGATATTTATATGCTTAGAAACTATAAATATGCAGAGGAATCGGCCAAACTGAAAACAGTGATAAAACCGATACAGGCAGTAGTACGGGCGGACACTTATAAAGATCTGAAAGAAGTAGCTTTATCGGAGATCCAGCTGCATGAAAGCCGTGAAACAAATAAAGATGTCTTTAAAAAAACATCAGATATTTAAGCTTATTAAGAAAGCTGTCCGAGCCGATGAATTTCAGGCTTCGGTCAGCTTTTTTTATCCAGGCTGCCTTAAAAGTAAAACATCGGTAAGAGGAACGTCGAGCTCCGATTTGATCTTTCTTGCAGTGGTGGAGGGCACAGTCAAAGCCCGTAGTTTTTTGGTGGAATAATCGGGAGAACGAGTTTGAAGAGAAGATGTTTTTAGTTGAAAGTGAATTTGTTGGCATATAATTTTTACTTCCCTCTAGTTCACGTTAGAGCCGCTGACTTATATATCGCTTTTCTTTAACACAGCTTAATTTAAAAGAATGTTCTCGTTGGTTGAAACATAAAAGGAAAGTCTTTGGCGGGACGTTTTTTAAAAAACCAAAAATAAGCAGGAAGACCAAATACATAATAAAATTCAAAATTCAAGAAAAAGAAGGTTCTATAGTTCGAATTAGTGAAAAAAATATCCAGCAAATGGTGAAAAAAGATATGGCTCATGCTACAATGAAACCGCTTTATTCTACATAATGAGCAAATCTTATAGAGGGGGAAACAACATGAAGAAATCGCGGATGATAAAATCGACGGCTGTTATCGGCATGGCCGCTGTTTTAATGACAGCCTGCAGTGAAGCGGAAGGCAGTGAAACGGTGCCGGGTGGAAACGACACTGAAAACACCGAAAACAATGAGAACGAAGAAGACGAAGAGAACGAGGAAAATAATTCGGAAGAAACTGTAAAAGGCGGGAGTGAAGTGCCGGACAGCGACGCACCGAAAAACGTAATTATGATGATCGGGGACGGTATGGGAGTCGGTCAGATCGAAATAGCCCGCCTGCTTGAACATGGAAAAGAAGGTATTCTTAATATGGAGGAACTGGAGCACACCGCTCTGATGCGTACATATTCTGCAAATAACTGGGTAACAGATTCCGGCGCAGCCGGGACCGGGATCGCAACTTCGACAAAAACTGATAACGGCATGATAAGTGTTACGCCGGACGGCGAAGAACTCGACAGCATTCTGGAGCTGTTCCAGGCACACGACAAAAAAGTCGGGGTTGTTTCCAACAATACGGTGACCGATGCTACGCCGGCTGCCTTTGTGGCAAGTGTAGAAAACCGTTCCGATTCAGAAGAGATAGCCCGGCAGATGTACGAGGCTGAATACGATGTCATGCTTGGGGGCGGAGAAGATGATTTCCTGCCGGAAGCACAGGACGGAGATAATTTAATGGAAATGTTTGAAGAGAAGGGATATCCAGTTGTAACGGACCGGGACGAACTTCTCGATGCCGGTACTCCGGATAAACTGCTTGGCCTTTTTCATCCTTCCTTCATGAATTACAAAGTGGATTATGATCTTTATGACTCTAATGAACCGTCCTTGAATGAAATGTCTGAAGCTGCTCTGGAGGTTCTTTCACAGGACGATGATGGGTTCTTCCTAATGGTGGAAGGAGCACGTATCGATCACGTGTCCCATGCGGCGGACTTCACAGGAATATGGCAGGAAACGATTGAGTTCGATAATACGGTATCAGATGTAATGGAATGGGCGGATGACCGGGATGACACACTCGTCGTAGTGCTTGCCGATCACGAAACGATGGGTGTAGCGGCTTCTGAAGTAATGGATAAAGAAGGTCTGCGTAACGTAACGGCTTCTCCGGAATATATGGTGACTCAGTTTGAGTTCGATGAAGAAGAAGGAATTTACACGACTGAATCTGTTCAAAGTGTATTTGAAGAACACACTGGTGTTGAACTTACTGAGGAAGAAGTAGATATGTTTAACGAATATATTTACGATGAAGAAGGAGAGCTTCTGGCCACTCATCGTATAGGCTGGGAAGTAGGAAGCCTGATTGCCTCCCATTTTGGAGCTGGGATCATGGACCGTGAAATCCGTGCCGAAGGTGAAACCGGTGGTCATACAGGAAACATGGTTCCGGTATTTGCAGAAGGTGTCGGTGCAGAACGTTTCAACGGTACACTGGATAACACGGACATAACAAAGATTATCGCCGAGCTCGCAGAGATGGATTACGAGCCAGGTGAAATTCAATAAACGAAAAAAACGTCCGGCACACAGCCGGACGTTTTTATATGTATGATCCGGGGAAGTCCTCCTGTAAATAAGGAAATACATTTCCAAATAAGGGAGGCAGTTTTATGCGGCAGGGGACGCCTTGGCAGCAGGTGAAAAATAAACTAAAGGTAATAGGCCCGGGGGCAATTATAGCAGCTTCTTTTATTGGTCCGGGAACGGTATCTACGGCGACAGAGGCAGGGGCTTCGTTTGGTTATTCTCTCGTCTGGGCTATCGTATTTGCAGTCGTCACTACAATGATCCTCCAGGAGATGGCCTCACGGCTTGGAGTTGTCACCGGGGAAGGTCTTGGGGAAGCAATCAGGGAACAGTTTCAAAAACCGTTTCTCAAATACAGTATTATGTCGCTGATCGGCTTTTCCATCAGCCTTGGCTGTGCTGCCTATATGGCAGGAGACCTGACGGGCGGGGCCCTGGGAATTTCTCTTCTGACAGGTATTCCCCAAAACTATATAGCTCCAGTTATTGGAGGAATAATACTTACAATTGGCCTGCTGGGAACGTATAAAAAGCTGGAAAAAATTTTTATTACTCTTGTAATAATTATGAGTATTACGTTCATTACGACCATGATAGTAGTACAGCCGGATGTAACCGAAGTGTTTGCAGGAGCTTTTGTTCCTTCTATACCTGCAGGATCGATCGTAGTCATCGTTGCACTAATAGGGACGACGGTTGTGCCGTATAATCTTTTCCTGCATGCATCGAGCGCCGGAGAAAGGTGGAAGGATCCCTCCAATTTAAAACAGGCACGGCTGGACATTATATTGACGATCGGAGTAGGGGGATTGATTACCGCCGCAGTAATTATAACGGCAGGAACTGTTATTCGGGGATACGACGTTACCGGGGCGGAGGAACTGGCTCTCGCACTTGAACCGACGCTTGGAGAATGGGCAGTTGTCTTTATCAGCATTGGGCTTCTGGCAGCCGGCTTTTCTTCAGCGATGGCCGCCCCTATGGGAGCAGCCTATACTATCGGAGGGTTGACCGGCTGGGCCCGCGGTTTTTCTGATAAAAGTTTTAAAGTGATTTTTTCTGTGATTATCAGCATTGGCATCGTAACGTCTGCCATCGGTTTTGAGCCGCTGGAGCTGATTTTATTCGCCCAGGCTCTCAACGGACTCATTCTTCCGATTATCGCTGTGTTTCTGCTGGTTGTTTTAAACAACAAAAACAAGCTGGGAGAATATGTGAATTCACTGAAGCTTAATATAATTGGAGGCCTCATTGTACTCATCACGAGTGGTCTCGGGATATACAGCCTTATAGAGGCGGTCATGGGATTTATGGAAGGATAATTTGAGACCTTATAAAAAAGGAACTGCAGCCGTTTTGAAAATAAGCTTTCTAGCTTTAGAAGGGCCTGCAGCTCTTTTTTTCTGCCATATCTGGTAAAATAGAAGAAAAAGGAGGGCGCTATGTATATTCTGACGAGCAGTGAAATGAGAGCAGTTGATGCTTACACAATTGATGAAATCGGAATACCGGGACTCGTTCTGATGGAAAACGCGGGCCGGGCTGCAGCAGAAGAAACGGCAGCTTTCGCAGGAAACAGAAAGCGCTGGGCCGTGCTCGCCGGCAAAGGAAATAACGGGGCGGACGGTGTAGTAGCTGCGAGGCACCTTTTCGAGTGGGGGTATGCTCCGTTTATTATTTATGCAAGCGACCCGGACACCTTCCACGGAAAAGCTGCAAAACAGCGGGATATTGCTGAGAAGATGGGGATTTCCTCCATGGTTTTCGAACAGGGAAAAGTAGACTGGAGCCAGTTTGACGGTCTTCTGGATGCGCTGCTGGGAACCGGAAGCAAAGGAGCCCCGCGCGGCCGGTATACAGAAATTATTAAAGAAGCCGGTCGGAGTGGACATCCGGTAATTGCTCTCGATATGCCGAGCGGAATTGATGCCGATACCGGATACGTGCACGAACCTTGCATTCAGGCCGTTAAAACCGTTGCCCTGGCCTACTCCAAATGCGGACTGGAGCAGTATCCAGCGCTGGAAAAAGCAGGAGAGATAGTGGTGCGCTCCATCGGCATTCCACCGGGGCTCGAAAAGGCTCATGGAGTCCGGACGTACTTAACAGGAGACAAAATGCTGAAAAGACGGTTTAAGCTGGATCCTTCCGACCGCTCAAGAAAAGCGGATACGAACAAAGGAACGTACGGGCATACCGTCGTTGCGGCAGGAACGAGAAATATGGCAGGAGCAGGAGTTATGGCCTCAAAAGCGGCCCTCCGCACCGGAAGCGGGCTGGTGACATGGGCCGTTCCGGACCGGCTGATAGATACGATTGCCGGAAGACAGCCGGAAATTATGCTTCACGGTCTGCCGGATAAAGGAAAAGGGGACTGGAGCAGTGTGTCACCGGGTGCTGTCGCAGATTTTTTGGAAGGTAAAGCAGCAGGTGTTTTCGGCCCGGGTATGGGGCGGTGGCTGCAGGATGGCGAGTGGATGCGGCACCTGTGGGAGAATACGACGTGCCCGCTCGTTCTTGATGCAGATGCCCTTAACATTCTTTCGGAGTGCCGGTGGCAGGAATGGGAAATGCGTTCTGGCCCGGTTATTCTGACGCCTCATCCAGGAGAAATGGCCCGTCTCTCTGGAATGTCTGTGGAAGAGGTACAGAAAAGCCGTGTGCAGACGGCCCGTAATTTTGCAGAGGAGCGGGGAGTGTATCTCGTACTGAAAGGAGCCCGGACTATTACAGCTTCCCCGAAAGGGATGGTCAGCATTAATCCGACAGGCAACCCAAAGATGGCGACTGGAGGAGCGGGGGATGTTCTTTCCGGTGTCATCGGCGCACTTCTTGCTCAGGGAATGGAGCCGGAAGCGGCAGCCGTGTACGGAGTGTATCTGCACGGCCAGGCAGGAGACCGTGCAGCGGCAGTGCGGGAACTTTCAGCTTCAGTGACTGCCGGGGATATTATAGAAGAACTGTGAACACACGAAAGGAAAGGTGCAGGACAAAATACGTCCTGCACCTTTTCAGGCTGTTTACAAAGTGTTTTTAATACATGCGTAGACATTTTCTTGCTTTCGCTTCCGCAGGACGCTTTCCGGGCGGGCCGGCTTCAGCTAATTTCTTCCTCCCACTGCTCGGAAGAAATAGATCTTCCGCTCGTCCTATCTCGCCCCGGAGTCACCTGCTGCAGCTCCAGCAGGAAAATAAAAAGAAGTTTTCTCTTCTAAAAAACGTATTGATTCCACCCTTTCTTCCATTCAGGAGAGGCTTTTTCCTCCGGAACGTCCGGCGGGGATGCCGGTGGGATAGAGCGAAGTCAGAAGATTCTTTGCAAAGCCGGAGGGCAAACAGCTGACGACGAGCCCCACGGCAAGGCTGAGTGCAGGAGAAAGCTGTACGCTCAGAAGAATAACTATTCTGAAATCAAGACTTAATCAACAAACTGGAAAGGTGCAGGACAAAATACGTCCTGTAACTTTCCATATAATGTAATTTTGAGTATTTTAGAGAAGAGACGATCCTCCGTCGATAAACAGCTCAGTTCCTGTAATGTGGCTGGAAGCATCGGAAGCAAGAAACGAAACGAGGTCTGCCACCTGCTCAGGATGACCGGGCCCTCCTTCCAGCGGCTGATCACCTTCAGGGAACTCGACGGGAATCTCGATTTTCTCGAGTTTTTCATCTTTAGGGAACGTGTTGTCTCCGATATTAGTATCTATAAAGCCCGGGCAGATAGTTTTCACGCGGATACGGTAGTTGGACAGCTCCAGTGCAGCCATTCTGCCGAAAGCCACCTGTGCCGCTTTGGAACTGCTGTAGGCGGACATGCCGAAGTTGGAAAAAACCCTTGTGCCGTTAACGGAGCTTGTCAGAATAATACTTCCACCGTTCTTTTTCATGTGTGGTACAGCGTATTTCACTGTCAGGAAGGTTCCTTTCAGATTGGTCTGAATCGTCTGATCCCATTCGTCCGGATCCAGGTCTTCAATTGGGGCAACAGTACCATTAATGCCGGCATTGGCAAAAATAATATCAATACCATTTAACTGCTCCGCTGCCTTATCCAGCGCTTCTTTTATTTGATCCGGATTGGATGTATCAGCCGCTGTGACAAGAGCCTCTCCGCCTTTTTCTTCAATTTCCTTTTTTGTATCCCGGCATTCTTCTTCGTTGATATCGAGAAGACAGACACGGACGCCCTGTTCTGCCAGCTGAAGGGCGGCGGCCTTTCCCATTCCGGACCCGCCGCCGGTTACGAAAGCTGTTTTTCCTTTAAGTGACGAAAACTTTTCCATAGTGACCTCCTCTAATTAATGAGCTTGCTAATATTTTCATACCCTTTTCCGCTGCTTTCTAATGAAACAATTTGATTACAATAAATCTTAAAAGCTTAATTCTGGTTTCCCGAGGCATCCTCCGCTTCTTCTTCACTGACTCCGATAGGATCTGCCCTGTACCCTTCTTTCAGAGCCTTGTGAATGGATACCATCATAAAAATCATCAGCAGGGTAAACGGCAGTGCAATCGTAATCGCCATTGCCTGAAGTCCTTCTATACCACCGCTGAGAAGCAGGGCAGCAGCAATAGAGGAAATCATCAGCCCCCACACGAGAAGGTACTTCCGGGAAGGGTTAAGGTCACCTCCGGAGGAAAACACACCAAGAACATACGTCGCCGAGTTGGCGGATGTGATAAAGAAAACGGTAATTAAAAGAAGTCCCATTAAACTGAAAAGCAGTCCGGCAGGAAACGTTTCGAGCACCATAAATAAACCTGCCTCCGGTGTTTCTCTTATCATCGGGGAGAGTCCGGTATCGGTCGTTAAGTCAAGATGGAGACCGGTGCCGCCGAAAGTAACGAACCATAGAGCTGAAACAGCCGTTGGTACCATCAGTACCCCGAAAATAAATTCCTGAACGGTCCTTCCCTTGGAAACGCGGGCGATAAATGTTCCAACGAACGGACTCCAGGAAATCAGCCACGCCCAGTAAAAGAAAGTCCATTCACCGACCCATTCGTTATCACTATAGGGTGTGGTATAGAAAGAAAGAGAAACGAAGCTGCTGATATAAGCTCCAACGGTTTTCGTGAAATGTTCCATAATAAACAAAGTAGGACCGAGCAGAATCGCTCCGGTTAACAGAATTCCGGCGAGGGAAAGATTGCCGATACTTAAATACTTCATCCCTTTATTAATACCGGTCAATACAGAAGTCAGAAAGATGACTGTCACAACCACTATAATACCTATATGAAGAAAATCGTTATTGTCCCAGCCGAAAACCTGGGAAAGCCCGCCGCCTACCTGCATCGTACTTAGACCGAGGGACGTGGCTATTCCGATCACAGTGCTGACAACTGCAATGATATCAATCCAGCGGCCGGCGGTACCGCGTACTTTTTCACCGAGCAGGGGATAAAAAGTAGAGCTGATCAATCCCGGCAGATCTTTTCTAAACTTGGCAATTGCAAGAGCAAGCGCTATAGCAGCATAGATCGACCAAGGGTGGAGGCCCCAGTGAAATACCCCGTAAAGAAGGCCGGTTTCCGCAGCTTCCTGCGTACCGGGCTCTATACCATCGGGGGGATGGACGAAGTGGGACATCGGTTCCGCTACTCCCCAGAAAACAAGTCCTACACCCATGCCGGCTGCGAAGAGCATACCGATCCAGGCGTAATAGGAATATTCGGGTTTATCATCTTTCTTACCCAGTTTCACATGCCGGTAGGGTCCAAATCCGAGATAAAGGCAAAAAGCCACAAGGGCAGCGGTTGTCATAACATAAAACCATCCGAAAGTATCAATAACGGTTTCCAGAGCGGAGGACATGACGGCTTCCATATTTTCCGGCAGAAAAAATCCCCATAGTGTAATAACAGATGTAATGGATACAGAAACGATAAAGACAAGGCCGGTAGTCTGATTTTTTTTGCGCACTGCTTCCCCTCCAGACGTAAACAGGATTCTTCTTTTTTCTTTCCAATTCTACACTGAATTAAACGTTATCCAGGAAAAAATGCAATCCGGATTTCGATTTTCAGAAGCAGATTAAATCAACAGCTGGAAGGGTATAGTAGGAAGAAAAAGTCAAGCAGGGAGGATGGAAGAATGAAAAAGTTTCTTACTTATGTGAAGGCACTGGGACAGGAGTTTTCGAACGACAACGTTCCACTGCTTGCAGCAGCGCAGGCGTATTACTATATGCTTTCACTCGTACCAATGCTCGTTCTGGCAATTTCAATTCTGCCTTATTTGAACATAGATCCGGATGCAGCTATGAGTACGATTCAAGGGTTTATGCCGGGGGAAATTTCCGAGGTGTTTGAAGAGCAGATCGCGGACATACTTACAGAACAGCGCGGCGGGCTTCTTACAGTAGGTATAATCGGTACATTATGGTCAGCATCAAACGGAATGAATACGTTTATAAAAGCCCAGAACGAAGCTTACAATGTGAAGCAGGAAAGATCTTTTATTATGGCACGTCTTGTTTCCATCGCTCTGACACTTGGGCTGATTCTTGCACTGATCGTAGCACTTATACTTCCCGTTTTTGGGAATACGATTATTAATTCCATAGCAGCTCTCGGAATTATTCCTGAAGAACTCGAATTTTTGTTTAATGTTCTTCGGTGGGTGGTCAGCATTACAGTAACAGCTATTATTTTTGCGGTGCTGTATCATGTTGCCCCAAACATTAAAATCCCGTTCAAGTTCGCCCTGCCAGGGGCCGTTTTCGCGACTTTTGCCTGGCAGCTGGTTTCTTTTGGTTTTTCCATCTATATTGATAACTTTAATAACTATGCTGAAACTTATGGAAGCCTTGGCGGTATTTTCCTGCTGATGCTTTGGCTCTTTATTATCGTGATCATCCTTGTAGTCGGTGCCGAGATTAACGCCATTCTTTACCGACGCCGTCAGGGTGAAGCACTGGTGAAAGAATAATCGTTGAAAAACTGCTCCAGCCGGGGCAGTTTTTTTATGGGCTGAGAGCCGCCTGCAGAAGAGGTTCTTTAACAGAGACACCCTTTGAAAAATCGCTGTATCATAGACAGCTTTTCATATTGTTGAATGACTTATTTTAAATAACATGCTTCTTCATTTAATCAGGCTCTGTTAATGTCGGCATTTATTATGAGGTAAAACTTTGCTTCAACAGACCTGCCGTGAAGGAGGTCTGAAGCTCCCTCGGCGGAAGGAGGGAGGAATCAGCTGAGACCGGTCCCGCCTGGGAAGATTCCCAATGGAAACGAAAGCGGCTGTTTACAAAAGCGACTGCTGCCTATAGCCAGTAAAAAGAACCAGCCCTGAATTTTCTTCATGAGGCTGGTTCCTTGTCCAGTTGATTTTATATTACTTTCTGGCATCGGCGTCCCGGTCAACGCTGATATCCTCCCGTTTCAAGGTTTCGGAAACGTGTTCTGTGTCTTCCACTTTCTTTTTCCCGACTTTTACTTCCTCGGTAACAACCGGTTTTTTCTTAACGTCTACTTTTTCCTCTTTGAGAGGAACGTTAATTGTTTCGTCTTCCATTTTACCGCCTGCATCAGCGCTTTTCTGATCTGTGACAGGTTTTCTTTCAACGTAGGCTTCTTCCCTGGTTACCGGAACATCCACTTTTTTCGTTTCTTCATGGACCTCCTTCTGCACTTCCACTTCACCAGTCTGAACCTCTTCTTTATTTACTTCCAGTTCTTCTTTGCGCAGACGGATGTTACGTTCTTCTTCTGATTCTCCGGCAGAAGAAGTGCTTTCTCCGCTGCTTTCGCTCTTTAACGGATCCCCGGCACGCTTTGTGCCTTCGACGTTCGGAGGTGTATCGTGAACCAACCGGTCACTGGAAGCTTCCGCTTCATCTTTTAACGGATCTCCTGCGCGTTTCGTACCTTCCACATTCGGAGGCGTATCGTGAATCGTCCGGTCTGCAGAATCATCATTTTCGTCCTTTAATGGATCCCCGGCACGTTTCGTACCTTCCACGTTTGGAGGAGCATCTTTAATACGGCGTTCGCCCGCATTATCATTTAAATTATCAGTGAAAGTATCCGCTTCAGAAGAAGTGCCTGTTTCTCCCGGTGTGCCGGACGGTGTTTCCGGCGCAAGAACAACAATTCTTCCATTTTTAACGTCATCTTCGTATTCGGCAGCCTGATCATCGGTCAGACCAAGATCAGTAAATTTACTTTTGTGATTGCCGGAACCAGGATGCTCTGTATCTTCTCCTGTGAAAGCAGCTTTTACCTTTTCCCAGAAGCTCGGTTCTTCGTGGGTTGTATCTTCGTTATCGAGTCTTTCAGTCTGCATGTCCGTTTCAGAACGTATCCATGAAGTTTCTTCACTGTCATTTGCAATTAAAGAAATGTCTTCCGGTTGATGACCTTCTTTCTCCAGCTGTTCTACTGTGTCCCGTACTTCCTCTTCAGAATGATAGATTCCTATAACACGCTTTGCCATTGTATAACCTCCTTGTAATTTTGGAAATAAGCATCCAATGCGGTGATACACGGGCTATTCCCGGTAAAATAGATTTCAAACACGAGGCAAACCGTAGAAAAAAGACAGCAGTGAAAGTGGAAATAGGTATAAAAGATCAGGTTTGGAGCTTAACAGCTGCGGGAAGAAAATTAACAAAAGTCTTGAACGGGATGAAGGAATCATAAATCAATTGTCTATATGGAAAGGAGAAGATCGAATGAATCAAAAGTATCAAAAAGTAAAAGATCATGCCGGGAAAATGAAAGGAATATCCAAAGAAAAAGTTGGCAGACTGACTAACAATGAAAAAATGCGAAGGGAAGGAAGAGAGGAAAAAGACCACAAAGGAAAACCAAAGAAGGGTGACGTACTTTCCAAAAAGGAAAAATCGTAGAAAAATATATGCAGTCATTATCCGTACTGAATAGTACGGAAAAATAAAATCAGAATCGACCAACCCCGGTCCGTCCTTTCCAGGCTGTCTCAGCTCTCATTTGAGTCAGTCTTTTTTTTCGTCTTCGTTTAACTTCATAATTTATTCCTGGTCAGTATTAAAAAGCTGCCCTGAAAATAAAACAGGGGGAAAAAGAACGGCCGCCTTCGTTACCATAGGGAGGCTTTCCGAGCGGGCCTCGGCTTTGATCGCTCGGGAGTCTCCCGTGTCTCCTTCCGTTTCCGGAGAAAACACGAAATTATTGCGTTTTTCGTATGAAAAAGCAGATCATTTAAAACCCAACGATAGAGAAGGCTATTTTCCTGCACTATGGTGCAGCGATTTGCATGAGTGTCTCTATTGAAGCTTCGTGTTGAAATAAGTTGACAGATGGCTTGAAAAATCGTCATAGCATTTGTATCACTAACTACACACTCCGTATATAAAAGGAGGAGTCTCCCCGTTGTAATGAGAACAAAAAGAAGCCGCACGTTCCTCTGAATCTATACTTTATTTTTAAGGCATCCTTTTGAAAAAGAGTATACCTCTCCCCTGACCTTTGATAATTGTACCGGGTGCTTCATTCCTTTATGATTAAAAGAAAAGCTTTACAGATGTTTACATAAAAAGAGGAGGAAACCACTATGGGTGAAACGCCGGTTCCGCATCGTGAAAAATTACCGTTCTTTCAAAGAAAATGGGTCAAAAGAAGTTTGACTATCCTGCTCATTATTACTCTTATATTAATTGTAGTGATGGTGGCAGTGTGGTGGTTTGCAGTGAAAAGCCATCCTTCTCTCGATGGGGAGGTACTGGAGACCGCGGTGGAAAATGAAGTGGAAGTACTGCGGGATGAACAGGGAACAGCTAAAGTTACGGCATCGAGTCTGGAAGATCTTTTTTATACGCAGGGATACGTAATGGCGCAGGACCGGCTGTTTCAAATGGACATGACGAGACGGTTAGCCGGCGGAAGGCTTGCGGAAGTGATCGGAAGGGATGCTCTTGAAAGCGATAAATATTTCCGCAGTTACGGAATGCACCGTGCTGCGGAAATAGAAGCACAAAATTTCGAAGATGAAACGGAAAGAATGGTTACTTC
>PWLM01000049.1 GCA_003560495.1 Bacillus sp. (in: firmicutes)
ACTTCCTATGACGACGCCGGACCGCAGGAAGTGACAGACAGTGTGTCCATCCCGATGGAGCAGAGTCTGTCGACGGTGCCGGGGCTGAACACGATCAGCAGTATTTCCATGGAAGGGCAGTCGTTGACTGTACTCGAATTTTCGTGGACGACGTCCATTGATGATGTCGAAAACGATATAATAACTTCTATGAACCAGGCCCAGCTGCCGTCGGGTGCAGGGAATCCCCAGTTTATTAAACTCGATCCGGATCAGTTTCCAATCATTCAGCTTTCTTTATCATCTTCAGGGGAGGAGGACATCGACAATCGTGTTGCTGACCTTGAAAATGATCTGCTGCGGGTCGAAGGGGTCGCATCCATCGATCTCGACGGAGAAGCCGTGGAGGAAGTGGCGATTACACTTGATCAGGATGAGCTGACCGATAACGGACTCGATCAGAGCGACGTTGTGCAGACGCTTCAGTCGCATAATGTCACGGCTCCGGGCGGCGTGACGGAAGATGAAGGCGACGAACTGACAGCAAGAGTCGTGTACGAATTGACATCGATCGAAGAAATCGAAGAAATTGTCCTTTCGGAAACACCCGCAGAGAACGGGGAAGATACTGAAACAGTCACGCTTAACGACGTGGCGGATGTGGAGCGGTCCCCGGAGCCGGTGGACGTCATTACCCGTACAAATCAGGACGATGCCATCCTTATGAGCGTCCAGCAGCAGTCCCAGGCAAACACGGCAACGGTTGCGGCGGACTTTATGGATGAGCTCGACCGCCTGCTTGATACGAACAATTACGAAGAAATCGAAGCGGACGTATTGTTCAATCAGGGAGAATACGTGGAGCAGGCTGTAAGCAGCGTATCGCTTGCCCTGATCGGCGGGGGTATCATCGCGATGACCGTTCTGTTTTTCTTTTTAAGAAGCATTAAAACGCCGCTGTTAATCGGTATTGCTATACCATTTTCTGTTATCGTAACGTTTGTACTGCTTTACTTTACGAATTTCTCCTTAAATATTATGACACTCGGGGGGCTTGCCCTCGGTATCGGGATGCTTGTCGACAACTCGATTGTCGTTATTGAAAACATTTACCGGCACCTGTCGATGAAAAAGACGCCGAAGCAGGCTGCAGCTGACGGGACGAAAGAAGTGGCGACGGCGATTATCGCAAGTACGCTGACGACGATTTCTGTTTTTCTTCCCGTCGTCTTTATCAGCGGGATTGTCGGTAACCTGTTCAGAGAGTTTGCTCTCACGGTAGCTTTCAGCCTCCTCGCATCCCTTGCTGTGGCTCTCACGGTTGTGCCGATGCTTGCAAGCAGATGGCTGAAAGAGCCGGAGGAAAACGTGGAGGAAAAAAGGCAGAAATCGCGATTCGTCCGGTTCTTTGACCGTTCAGCCCGCTGGTCGCTGAAAAACCGGCTGATCGTTTTTATCACGACGATTCTTCTTCTCGTTGGCGGCGGGGCAGGGCTTGCAACCGTGGGAACAGAATTTCTTCCGGCTACGGACGAAAGCTTTCTGCAGATAGAGATTGAAAATGAGCCCGGCACCCCACTCGCAGAAACGTTTGAAGACGTCCAGGCGATAGAGGAGGAGCTGGATGGTCTTCAGGAAATACAAAGCTATACGACAGTCACCGGCTCCGCGGGAGATCAGGGGCCGACGGGCGGCAGCGGCCAGGGGCACGAAGCGGTCGTCTATGTTGCACTCGTCCCTGTAGGAGAGCGGGACATATCCACACTCGACTTTTCAGAGGAAATCCGCCGGGACGTCGAAAGGGCAGCGCCGGATGCTGAAATAACAATGGCCGTGGATGCGTCCTTCGGCGGCGATCCGAACACCTTCTCCTTTGATCTGCTCGATTCCAATTCGCAGCGTCTCGAGGAAATTGCGGATGATCTTCAGGAGGAATTTGAGGACCGGAGTGAACTTACGGAAGTAACGAATTCCTTCGACGAAACGATTCCGGAGCTTCAGCTGCAGGTGGACGCCGATGCGGCCCGGGAAGAAGGACTGACGCCGGCGGAAATTGCCGAGCAGGTGGACAACAAAACAGGAGGCGTACAGGCGACGCAGATCGTTACAGAAGACAGTGACGTCCTTGCAGTGAACGTGCGTTTCGAAGACGAATTTACCGAAACGAGTGAAGCGCTGGAAGACCTGCAGCTGCGTAATCAGGAAGGAGAATTTACCGCGCTTTCCGACGTCGCAGAAGTGGAGCGCGGGGAAAGTCCGGAGACGATCAACAGGATTGATCAGGAAGAAGCGGTACAGTTTTCCCTGACCTACACGTCAGACAATACGCTGAATGAAATCAATGCTCTTGTCCAGGAAACGATCGACGACTACGGTCTTCCGAATGAAACAACCGTTTCCTACACTGGGGATCAGCAGCTGCTTGAAGACGCGGTTGCCGACTTGATGCTCGCATTAATCCTTGCGATTATTTTCGTGTATTTCGTGCTCGCAGCCCAGTTTGAATCTTTAAAGTATCCGTTTGTCGTTATGTTTACAGTGCCGCTCGTCCTTATCGGCGTAACGCTTGCACTCAGTCTGACAAGAACACCGATCAGCATCACCGCCTTTATCGGACTGATCGTCCTCGTCGGTATCGTCGTAAACAATGCGATTGTTCTCGTAGATTACATTAACCGTCAGAAGGAATACGGACTGAAAAGTTTTGACGCCATCGTGGAAGGAGTAAAAGACCGTGCACGCCCGATCTTAATGACGGCTTCCACGACCATTCTGGCGCTTATCCCGCTCGCTTTAGGCTTCGGGGAAGGGGCGGAGATCCAGCAGCCGCTCGCTATAACTGTCATCGGCGGTATGGTCAGTGCCACGTTCCTCACACTCGTGCTCATACCTGTTGTCTACAGTTTCTTTGATAAAGACACACGTCATTTAAACAAAAAGTTCATGACAACGGACGGACGCCTCATCCCGGCTTATCTGCTGGAAGCAGAACAGACGGAAGAACGACCGGAACGTCAGGAAATATCCGGTTATTACCGGGAGATCGATGAGGGGCCTGAGACACCGCCGGAAGCTGAAAATGAAACAGATGGCAGGAAAAATGACTCTATGTCAAAAGATGAACTGATCGAAGTGCTTGAAGAACTGATCAGAAGAAATAATAAAAAATAACCGGCAGGCCGAAAATGAATCCAACCCTGTATCAAAGACACCTTCACATACGTGGGGGTGTCTTTTTCTGAAAAGCGTCCGGTACTTTGGACATGAATCGGTGCGGATCACTAACTTTTTCTGGTCATAGAAGTAGGTTTTTTGTATGATGTAGAAAGAAGAAGCGGGGGAGGAATGAGGATGTCACCTATGAAAAAAGTATACTTCTCCATGGCTGCCGCCGGAGTACTTTTTACAATCGGCTGTTCAGGTAACGAACAAGCGCATCAGACCGGGAATCTGGATGAAGAAACGATGGATGAAACGAGCGCCGAACTCGCGGCGCAGCTGGAGGAGTCTGAAAACCGCAGAGAAGAACTGGAAGAAGAAGTGCTTGATCTGCGGGAGGAAAACCTGGAATTGAAAGACGACGTCCTCACGTATAAGCAGCAGGTGATCGACCAGCAGCAGGAATTCGACGAAGACATCCGTCTCCGGACAAGTCTTCAGCAGCAGGCAAAAGGTTTCTTTCACGCCATGCACGAGCGGGATATGGAAGAATTGGAGGAGCTGACCGGTGAAGGGCTTCTCATAGAGGAAGATGAGGAATTGTTCCGTATAGAAGGAGACGATAAAAGCGGACGGTCCTTTCATTTTATGCAGCTGGACCGGACACATTTTGTTTATCAGCGCGGCCTTCAGACTTCCGAGGACCAGGCAGTCGCAGAGTATGAATTTTATACGGCGGACGAGGAGATGATCAGCCGGTCAGGGATCGTTGAGCTGACGTTTGAACCGTCGGACGAAGACTGGAACATTACGTCCATCGCCTATATTAACTAATACCCGGACTCAAACAGAGACCGCTGGAAGCGTTTTGCTTCCAGCGGTCTTTTCTTATTAGATGATTGTCAAGAACCTGTTTCCTCTTCCGAAAGCTGCTGCCGGATATACGCATGCTGGAGGTCCCATCTTTCATGTTTTATGGATCAATCAGGACCGTACTGTTTATACCAACTGCATGAAAGGCCGGAAGCAGACATCGCGTTGATCTTCAAGGCTCCATGCGGTGTTCGATACTGCCGACGTCCTTTGAAGCTGTGAGAGCTGCTATGACAGCGTCAGCAACAGCTTCCGGAGTGAGGCCGGATGGCTTTTCGGAAGCGGAGACGCCGGCAAAATCGGTCTGCACGAGCCCGGGGGACACCGTTGATACGCGGATGCCGTGTTCTCTTCCTTCTTCGTTCATAGTTGCGGAGAGGCCACGCAGTCCCCATTTGCTTGCACAGTAGGCGGAGGCTCCTGGCCTGGTGACATAGCCGAGATTCGAGGCTACATTGACGATCTCCCCACCACCGGCTGCCTTCATCCATCGGTACACCTGCTGGGACAAAATAAAAACACCCCGCAGGTTCGTATTCAGCTGCGCGTCCCATTCTTCCAATGTCAGTTCCTCAAATGGTTTGAACGAGCCGACACCGGCATTGTTGACCAGTCCATTTATTTCGCCGCAAGTTGAATGACACTGCTCGACAGCAGCTGCAGCTTCCTCTGGATTGTTCACGTCACAAGAGGTGCCAAAAAGCCGGCTGTGATTTAATTCTTCCTGGAGTGCTTCCAGAGAAGTTTTTGTTCTGGATACTGCAAATACGGTATCGCCTCTGTCCAGCAGCTTCTTCGTCACTTCTTTCCCAATGCCTCTCGTTCCACCGGTAACTATATAGATTGCCATCGTCATTCCTCCTCTGTGTCTGCGCGTCTCTCCAACGCATCCCTTTTAGTATATACGGAAAGCTCTTACACAGAAAGGAGGAGGCGGAATGTAAAAAAATGCGGGCGGATGCATTTTTTTGTTTGAACCTGGGCGACAGCGTGAATAGTGCGTGGGAAAGATAGTAAAGGAGGTACAAACGATGCTCGTATGCCGGACAGGGAATGCTCCGAATATTGTAGAGTATTTTGTGCAGGGAAAACTTTCGGAAGAAGAAAATAAAGAGCTGCTGACAGATTTGGAGGAACGGATTGAGCAGCACGGAGAAGTACATCTGCTCGTCGTCGTGGAAGGCATTCCGACGGTAGATCTCTCCGCTGTCCCGGACCGTCTATCCTTTGCGAAAGATCACCTCAGCGATATCGGCCGCTATGCACTCGTATCCGATTCCAAGGTCGTTGATGCTGTTGCGGCTCTGTATGACAATGTTACGGAAATCGACTTTCAAACGTTCGCACCAGACAAAACACAGGAAGCAAGAACATGGGTCGAAGCGGGAGCCTGATACCATGTTTCCCGGGCCGTTTAGGGGGAAGACC
>PWLM01000082.1 GCA_003560495.1 Bacillus sp. (in: firmicutes)
AAAAAATATGAACGTGTCATCTCTCCGCCTCTGAGCCTTTTGGGATAGGGGGTAAGTCAAAGAATATGATATTGTCTGAAGAGGGATCCCATTCCATCTCATCTCCAAGAACAAGCCTTTGTTTACCACAGATTCTGTGGTTCCGATAATCTCGAACCGTATTCCACATCTGTTTTACTAAGGCATCAGTTTGTGATTTATTGGTGGCGTTACACACTGAACGATACTCTTCAAGAAGTTGAGATGGAAATCTGAACGTTGCAGGGGTTGTCTGATCATAAACACCCTTCTCTGTCCATGATTCACTCTCATCCGGATCAAAGACTCCGATTAATTCGGGTTCATCAAACATGGATTTTTTAAAAATAACTGCAGCAAATCCACTAAATAAATCAAAAAAAACATCCTGATCATCTGGGTCGGTCAGTTTGGATTCATCGACATAGATGTCTGCCAACACAATATAATACCCCTCGATAGGATCCTTATTAGGATCAATAACTAAGCCAAGACCATCTTTTGTCAGATAACCAGTAATCTGAGTGGTAGTTTTCAAATGAGATGAACGGCGTTTGCTTCTCTTCGAACGATTTAGAGTCTTAATACCATCTTGCAATTCGAACGACCATGTTACTAATGGTCCTGTCTGAATAGACTTTTTAGCCATATACAATATCTCCTGTAATACGTGCACACTCAATATTAAAATACCTATGTATTTTCAAATTGTAATGCGTGTGTATTACATATTTTATGTATTGCAGTATTATTATATATAACTTTCTTTTATGGTGATTAGAAAACAAATGGTTTGAGAGACTATGTTTTTCATTGCAATTCGGAAAAAGAAGTCAATTAGACAAAAAATGGTGGTTGACTGGAATCTACAATGCATCAACGACCTGATAGATCTGTATATCCTTACACTGAGACAATAAGGCACCTTTTCAGTCTCAGTTGCTTCGCAGAAGGAGGGGCCACGCGTGCCGAAATGGAATGAGGAGGGGGTGGCCGGGGTTGACCGGGTAGAGGTCATACCTAGCGTAGGCGAGATCTTTTATTAGGGGGGTAGAGGAATGGGCGCCTTAAAAATTTTGAATGATGAATGGAATCAGCATAGGCACTTACCGAAGACTTGCATACATTTAAAGTGTGTGGTAACAAAGGACTCAACATCGAGGTCGGATATGGTAAAATTCTTACACACTGCTGACTGGCAGATGGGAATGAAGGCACTTCACACGGGAGAGAAAGCAAAGGATGTGAGATTTAAGAGGTTTGAAACTGCCAAGCGAATTGTTGAAGAGGCAAAGGCTGCGA
Source organism: Bacillus sp. (in: firmicutes) (assembly GCA_003560495.1). Lineage (GTDB taxonomy): Bacteria > Bacillota > Bacilli > Bacillales > Salisediminibacteriaceae > Alkalicoccus. Next base: position 1,321 of record PWLM01000082.1, read on the forward strand.
ATGTTGATTTCGTATTACTTGCAGGAGATACCTTTGAGGATAATACTGTTGATGAAGTTGTAGTAAAACGAACTGTTGATATTCTCAATCAATTTGATCCTATTCCAGTATACATTATACCCGGTAACCATGACCCATTTGTTCCTGGAAGTATCTGGGATAGGGATATTTGGAAACAAATTGGATCTCATGTATCATTGTTGACAGAAGCTGTTGAATATTGCCACTCAGATGATGTCGTTATTTATCCCTGTCCACTTACCCAGAAGAAGAGTGGGCTTGATCCAACCCTATGGATCCCAAAACGAACTGAGGAGGATCCAAGGATACGAATTGGTTTGGCTCATGGCTCACTTGATATTATATCAGAAGATGCCAACTTTCCAATTCCATTAGATCGACCTGAACAAAGTGATCTCGACTATCTTGCTTTAGGAGATTGGCATAGCTACTATGCTGTCCAAAATGCGGTTTATTCCGGCACGATGGAACCAACTGGTTTTGGTGAGAAGAATTCAGGCAATGTTCTTATCGTGGAGATTAAAACAGCGAATTCAGTTCCTAAGATTGATGTGAGAAGAATTAATGCACTCACCTGGATTGATATCTCACCGGATATTCAAGATAGTGCCGATTTAGCCGTTTTTGAATCCGAACTAAAAAAACTTGATCCACTCTCTTCGAAGCTCTTAAAGATTACACCAATACTTGAAGAATGTTCAGATATAGTCGCTTTTCAACAACTTGAAACGATTCGATCTGATCTTTTGGAAAAGTCGTTCTTCTTAGATTGGGATGATCCAATCATTCAGCCAATGGTGGGTGATGCTCATTTGCCAGAAGGAATTTTATCCCGAATGGATGAAGTCCTTGCCGATATTCTTGAGGGAAAGATTCCTACCGGCCCTGGAAAAGAGTTTGCTATATGTGATAATACTACGGTAAGCAGAGCACGGCAAATTCTGCATCGGTTAGCCGGAGGGAGATTGTCATGATTATTGAAGAGATCACCATAAAGAATTGGAAAGGCTATCGGGAGGCACATACATTTCAATTTGATGAAAAATTCAATCTCCTTTTAGGTCGAAATGAAGCCGGAAAATCCACAATATTTGAAGCATTTACTCGAGTGCTATTTACTCGTCATAATTCAACCGCAAAAGAAATTTTCCAAATACAACCTATAGGTACTTCACTTGCACCAGAGGCAACGATAATTATTCAATCTGATGGGCAGCGATATAAATCTTATAAGCGCTTTATTAAAGCTTCGACCTCAGAGCTTTATCGGTGGAAAAATGACCAATGGCAACGTATTCATGAAGGTGATTCAGCAGATAATGTACTACGGGATATTCTCAAGGGAGATCATAAACCTACCTTAAAACCAGAACACCGTGGACTATCACAGGCATTGTGGTATCTTCAGAATGATGACCCCCTCCCAGAGTCTGAATGGGGAGATGCTATTCGAATCGGATTATCAGGGTTTATATCTCATATTGCTCAATCTCCGGAGGAAGAGCTGATTCTTAAGAAGCTAGACAAGGAATTTGTAGACTACTTTACTCCCACAGGCAGAATTAAGAAAGACAGTCCGCCAGATAAACTTGAAAATGAGATAAAAATAATCGAAGCTGTTATTTCTTCTCTTAGGGAAGGAGCAGCTCGGGTTGAGAATCAGAGACAAAATCTTGAAGTTTTGTTTGAAGAGACACGTGGAAAAGAAATTGAATATAAAAAAGGCTTGGTTGAAATTCAAACTCTAGAAGATACGATTGCTGAGGGACAAGAGCTGGAGCTTAAAAAGAAAGAGAAGGATAAAAAACTTTTTCATACTCTGGAGGAAGAAAAAAAATTAAAAAGTGATTATGATACAATAAACCGGCGGAGGAAAGATATCGATAGTGCCCAGAGTGAATTAGAAACACTTCAGGGAGAGGCCGAGCGCCATAAATCGGATGAACGAATTGAAATTCGTTCAGCAGAAACACTCAAACAAAACTGGAAAGAAACACTAACTCCAAATTTACAAATTGTTGAAGAGTCAATTGGCTTTTTGAGAGCTATCGAGGATCTTAAACACCTTGAAAAAGACAAGAGCCAGATTGAAACGAAAATTGAGGAAATCAAATCAATAATCGAAGAGAGTCGAATTATCAAATCAAAATTACTTGAAGAAAGCCTTCCGGATACAAAAGATTGGCAGACACTCCAAAAACAACGAGAAGAGCTTAATACCATCAAAGCACAAGCTGAAATCTCTGGTATATGGGTTGGTTTCGATTTTAAGGAAGGAAATACGAAAATATCAGCCAAACCTGATCCTGATAATGTTAATGAAGATGGTGAATATCTCGTACTTGGACCAACTAGTTTTACAATTGGCGACTATGGGACCGTTACAATACGTGGTGGAGGGCCATCACTCGAAGAGCTTCAAACAAATGGGGATTCATTAGATAAAAAAATCCAAAAGGTCTTCAAAAAGTTTAATGTAGAAAATTATGAAGAATTTTATCTTCTCCATCAAAGACGAATGGATTTAGAAAAAGAGCAAACTCGACTACAAAAGGAGCTAAAAAAAATCACTATAGACGAAGATCTAGATAGTTTAACTCAGAGCTTTGACACGATTGAGGGGAACATATCAATCAAAAAGAATGAGTGTGCTTTGGCTCCACCTGATTATCATACACTAGCACCTGAAGCAATTGGTAAGAAAATCAAAGATTTTGAAAAACAAAAAAAAGCTCTCATTAAAGATATTAAAAATGAACAGCAAAAGGAAGAGGAGGCGAGAAAGAAGAGCTCTGAATTGCTGGAACTTTACCAATCTGCTATTACTCAGGTGACTAAGTTAAAGTCTAAACATAATACCCTTCAACAGGAGAATAGTCAGATTCTAAAGTCATATGGCACACTGGAACACCTTGAAAAATTATTAGATCAAGTTGCAGTTAGTTTGAAAACAATCGAGGCTGATCTCTCTTCAATAAATGAAGAGTACCGTGTCCGGGTGGAAGAGCCAAAGAATCAACTTGAGCAGGCAGAGAAGATTATTGATGCACTGGATAAGCAATTACAGGATAACTATAAGAAAATAACTGGAATCAAAGCAAGCATGGAAACAATCTTTGCCCAGAATCTTTACTCAGAGATGGCTGATCAGGAAGCGATGCTTGAAGTTAAAAAGAAACAATTTGAGCGGGTAAATGGTCAGGCAAAAGCTATTTTACTTCTCAAAAATATGGCTGAATCATTTAAAGAAGAACAATCAACTGCGCTATCGGGTCCTATTTCTGAACTTCTTAATGGGTGGCTTGCAATCCTAACCGATGATTCATATGATGAAGTAAGGATAAATGAAAAACTCATTCCAATTGAAGTGCAAACCACAAGATATAATGATGTATTGCCAATGGAATGCCTGAGTTTTGGAACACGTGAACAGGTTGTTGTCCTTCTCCGTCTTGCTATGGGGGTATTACTGAGTAAAGATGAACGAAGCCTTGTTGTCATTGATGATCGACTTGTAAACGCTGATCCAGTACGTATGCGGCGTCTCTGTCAGATCCTTGATGAAGTAGCTACAAAACACTGTCAGATCATTGTGGCAACCTGCAATGACACACCATATATCGGTATAAATATGAATAAAATTCCAGTTCCGGGGGTTATTGGGAGGGAATGATCTTCCATTTCCTACTTTTCCCTCAATATCCCCTCTTCCCCGGGATCACCCCTCTCACCCCGCCCTTCGGCTCCTCCATATCCCCTTCATACCGAGGAATCACGTGGACATGCAGGTGCATCACGCTCTGGCCGGCCGCCGCCCCAATGTTCACCCCGATATTGTAGCCGTCGGGGGCATACCGCTCATCCAGCAGCCGACGGGCATCATGGACGAGAGACAAAAGGGCGGCCTGCTCGGTTGCGGTTGCCTCGAAGAAGGAGGCCACGTGCCGGAAGGGGATGAGGAGGAGGTGGCCGGGGCTGACCGGGTAGAGGTCGAACCGGGCGTAGGCGAGGTCGTTTGCGAGGAGGATG
>PWLM01000204.1 GCA_003560495.1 Bacillus sp. (in: firmicutes)
ACCATACTACGGCCCGTGTCGGAAAACTCCCATTGCTGAGATAACTCAGGAAGGACAGCAGTCATAGCAAACCAGGAGGTCATGGCCCCAACCATTGCCAGAGATAATAAAAGAAGCCGGATCCTGTGCCTGCCGCTGAATTCAATATCCGGGTTCAGCTGATTCATTGTTCAATCCCGTTGTCAGGAGCAGGATAATTCCAGCCCGTTGAGAATAAGTAAAGTGTAAACATCCAAATCCACCTTTCTTAAAAATGAAAGCTATGTTAAAGTTCGCTGTTGACTACTGAAGAAACACTTCGCTTCCACAGGCGTCCGCCGGTTTCCGCTTCGTTTTTTCATAAAAAGAACAGTTCTACTTTTTATAAACGCTGCTATTTTTTCCTGTTCCGTAAACTGTCCAACTGCCATAAGAACCCCTCCTTTCATGTAGGAGTGTCCAAGATAAGGGGGGGCACTACAAAAAAGAAAGCGTGAAGATCCTCCCGGACATAAGGACGGGATAGCTGACGGCTTTCTCCCGCGGCAAGCGAAGAAAAAAGAAGCCGCAGGCAACCTTCAGAAACAACTCAGAGCTTTAACAGAGCCAAAATGAAATAATGGCAGACAGCAAAAACACAAACCAGTATACATACATAAAAATTCTCAGGATGTTGTTAATAAAATCAGATAAAAGCCAGCATATAAGCCGGTGAGAATAAAAAACAAATACATCATTTTTCGCTGCCCCTGCTGTTTTGCACCAACAGCTAAAAACAGCATGCCGAAAATAATAAATAAGTCATGTACGAGTATATGAACAGGAAGGCTGAGCAGGGATATTATCAGCCATATGAGGGCAGAGAGGACACCGAGTATTCCAAAAAACATCGTCTCATCCTTTCATTTCAGTCATTCATTAGACGTAAAAGCACAGAAAAATATTCAATTTTCATCATATACTTTTTAAGATCTTTTAACGAATATTTTATTAAACAGCTATATAAAAGTCATTGTTAATTCTTAAAGAAAACTTCGCTTCAATTCAGCCTGCCGCGGGGTAACCTTACAGCTTTCTCCGCGGCATGTGAAACACTCTTCTATATCGATGGATTTTAAAACGACCTGCTTCTTCATGCGAAGGGTGGAATGCCATCTTATTTTAACAGGAGCTGCATGAGACATGGGGGGGGGATCCGGCGGAAGCAGCTAAGCCATAAAACAGCTGAAGGTGAGTCCTTCGAAAAACGGATCTCTGAAGTGAATGTAATTACCAACGTTTAGAAGCATATTCCTTATAATAATGAGCTTCTTTTGAAGCATGAAGAAAATAAAAACGTAAGTTTGGAAAATATAGTATAAGGATACTGTAACATAACTAAACTTATCAAAAGAACTTCTGTAGTAAAGGAGAGGAGCAGATGATTATTCCGGCTGTTTTATGGAATAAGTGGATTTGGCTGTTGAGTGTACCTGTACTTATTATTGGAGTGGTGATTTTACTTATTTACCTGTTTCAGAACCGCCTTATATTCTATCCGCAGACAATTACTGAAGAAGAAGCTGATAGAATCTCACACATGTACGAACGTGCAGAAGAAGTAACGTTTACTGGTGGAGAAGGGAAGGAGCTGCACGGGTGGCTTGTACATCCGCGTGAAAAAGCTGAAGAAGAAAAACTTTTAATATATTACGGGGGCAATGCGGAAGAATTATCCGGACAAATATCATTGATGTCTGAAAATCTGGCGGACTGGACGATACTGCTCGTCAACTACCGTGGTTATGGAATGAGTGAAGGAACTCCTGACGAAGAAATGATGTATGAAGATGCGCTTGCTGTGTTTGATAATGTAAATGGTTTGATGGATTATGAGCCTGCAAAAAAGGTATTGATGGGAAGAAGTATCGGTACTGGAATCGCTGTGAAAGTCGCCTCAGAAAGACAGGTGGACGGGATGGTGCTGATCACTCCATTTGATTCACTGAAGGAAGTGGCCCGCTATCACTATCCTTTCCTGCCAGTATCATGGCTGCTGCGTTATTCATTTGATTCCATCTCCCGCATAAACGATACTAGAACACCTCTTTTAATTATTGCTGGAGGAGAAGATCATATTATTCCGGAAGAACGGGCCCTTAAGCTGCTGGAAGAAAAAGAGGGAGCATCAGAATATGAACTTATCGAAAATCGGGGGCATAATGACATTCATTCCTCGCCGCGATTCTGGGAAGCTATAAAGAATTTTTTGACAGAAAAATAATTGTTATCGGTCGTCGGAAAATAAAAACTTTTTTAATTTAAAGGGTTAGTTTCTAAAAAAGCGGGTATATATATAGTAACAACAGAATATATTCACACTGCAGGAGACTCAGCCATCGCGTTGATTCCGCGACTGACCTGAGTGGCTGATACGCCCCTTTAACGAAACGAAAGCTTTACGATGTAGGGTTTTCCTGTTTCGGATGATGAGTAAGCTGTATCAAGCCGATGAAAGGGCATAGAATCTAATGTTTACCTGATGTTCGATCTGCTTGGACAGACGTCTTCGTCAGGTGCAGCAGATTCAGTGAACCTCCATAGGAGAGATGCCCGATTGAAAAGCCTGCGGAAAGCAGCTGAGGCAGACGCCTGTTATGCCGCTCCGGCAAGTAATCTACGGATGAACCCTGGAATGAAGGTTAGCAGAGCACAGCCAAGAAATGGTTGGGTCCCCTCCAGTGTGAATAAGAAAAAGCGGCATCAGTAGGAACTGAGGCCGCTTTTTTATGAAGATTTTCGAAAGGGTTAAAAACTTACCGGAGGCAGTAATAGCAGCGGTTAAAGTGGACTGCAAATAAACAGTTTTCTAGCGATCGGGATTTTTTTCTTCAGAATCTTTGTCTTCTGTGAATTTAATGTCTCCCTCAGAAGATGAATCTGAACCAATAGATTCTTCACTTCGACCAGGTTCGGGTGACGCTTCGTTTTCTGCTGGCTGGTCGGCTGCGGTTTCGGAAGCGGCAGGAGCCAATATAACAATATTGCCATTATTAATTTCAGCAGCATATCGTTCGGCTTCCTCTTCAGGGAAACCATGTTCTGTGAAGTTAAAAGGCTCTTTTGCATCGTTAGCAGAAGTGTCCCCGCTGAATTCCGTCTGTCCTTTAAAGGCAGTTTTTATTTTTTCCATGAAGGACATTTTTTCTTCCGGTGATTCTTCAATCTCTTCAGGATTTTCCACGAGCTTTTCTGTTTTAGCAGAAGTCTCGTCACGCAGCCAGTCGGTTTTTTCTTTATCATTTACAACAATTATAATTTCTTCCGGTCGATGCCCTTCAACTTGAAGGTTTTCCACAGACTCTTTGGCCTCTTCTTCAGATTCATAAATACCTGCAACTCTTCGTTTCACAAATATCCCTCCTTATAATTCACTCTTTACTCCATTATTCCCATCGAAGCTGGCCGGTAAAACAACAACTTTTTTGTAATGCTGTCTATAACCTATCATCATATTTGAGAAGGGAAGGTGGATTTCCTAATCTCATATGAAGATCACTCTGATTTTGAATAAAACTTTGCTGCTGAAGGCAGGAAAAGTTTTATTTGTTGGAGAAAGTAGTTTCGTGTCCTGAAATAGTTCAGTTTTTTAAGGAGGGTACTATGGCTGTAACGGAGCTGGAAATATTAAAAAAACGATTTATGGCAATGAGAAAGCTGTCGGAGAAAATTGTGGAGCCTCTTGAAAAAGAAGACTATGTTGTGCAGGCTGTGGAAGATGTGAGTCCGCCGAAATGGCACCTGGCCCACACTACCTGGTTTTTTGAAGAATTTATTTTGAAGCAGCGGATCGAAGGTTATGAATACTACTTAAAAGACGCCAGAAAGCTCTTTAATTCTTATTATGAAACGATAAGCCGTCCGTTCCCCCGGTCGATGCGCGGTCTGATTACGAGACCGACAGTAGATGAAATAAAAACATACCGCAGGCAAGTAGATAAAAATATGGAAAAGCTCCTGGACAGCTCAGCACCTGATAAGGAGCTGGTCCACCTGATGGAACTGGGAATCCAGCATGAGCAGCAGCATCAGGAACTATTAATAACAGACACGAAATTTAATTTATCGGTTAATCCGTCAGAACCGGTGTACAGTTCCCAGTTTCGGGACAGTCCAATCACCGGCCTTCCGGAAATAATGAACTGGATTCCTTTTGACGAAGGAGTAATCACTGCCGGGACGAACGAAGAGTATTTTTCTTTTGATAATGAACAGCCGGAGCACCGGCATTATCTGTATTCATATAAAATAGCGGACCGTCCGGTATCGAACAGAGAATTTATTCAGTTTGTAGAAGATGGTGGATATGAAACTCCGGCCTATTGGCTGTCGGATGGCTGGGCCGCTGTAAAGGAGAAAAATTGGAAAGCCCCTCTTTACTGGGAAAAATCCGGTGGGAAGTGGACCCATTTTTCGTTGACAGGGCGCAAAAATATCAACTTGGATGCTCCTGTTCAGCACGTAAGTTATTTTGAAGCGGATGCGTATGCCAGGTGGGCCGGTGCCAGGCTGCCGACAGAATTTGAGTGGGAAAATGCATTAAAAGAAGATGTAAGCGACGGGTGCTGCCTGGAACAGACGATTGGGCTGGAGAACAGCCAGTTGTCGAATCTTCACACCGGATACGTCTGGGAATGGACAGCAAGTCCCTACGTCGCGTACCCTCAGGCGGCTCGTCCGGAAGGGCCGCTCGGGGAATACAACATGAAGTTTATGAACAGTCAGATGGTACTTCGGGGAGGTTCAGCCTATACTCCTAAAACACACATACGCGGAACGTACCGCAATTTTTTCCCTCCGGAAAAACGATGGCAGTGCATGGGAATCCGACTGGCTGCCAATGTGTAACATGCTGAGTTCGTGAAATTAAAGGAGTATTCAGATATGGAAACAGGAACAATTCAACAGCTTATAAGATACCCGGTAAAATCGTTTGGCGGAGAATGTGTTATGAGCACCCGTGTAATGAATTATGGTTTGTACGGGGACCGGAGCCACGTGTTTCTCGATGAAAGCCGGGAAGGAAAGTTCTTAACAATTACACAGTATAAGCAGATGGCTCTCTATAAAGCAGCTTTTACCGGAGCGGAAAAGGACGAGGAATTCCCAGAGGTAACAATTGTTACACCTTCAGGGTACCGTATGAACTGGGGCGGAGAGGAGTTAAAAAAAGAAATTGAGAAAGGATCTTCAACCCGTGTCGCCTTTAAAAAGTACGAACCGGAATTAGTACCGGCTGGAGCGATTGAAGAAGAGCATATCCTTTTAATTACAGATGCTTCCTTATCCAGGCTGGAAGAGATATGGGGGAAGAATAAGCTCGATGCAATGAGGTTTCGTCCAAACATTATACTGGAGCTTGATAATAAAATTCCCTTTGCAGAAGAGAGCTGGACAGGCAAAAAACTGCAGATCGGACCGGAGGCAGAACTTTTGATTAAAAGACCGTGTGAACGATGTATGATTATTAATGTTGATCCAGAAGATGGGCTGCTGTCTCCGTCTCTGCTGAAAACCGTAGTACGTAACAGGGAAAACGTTTTTGGCATGTACTGTACTGTTTTAAAGAAAGGAACGATAAAAAAGGGTGACAAAATAACACTGAAGGACGTTTAATAATACGGTCTGAAGGGTATAGTAGTTAAAAAATTAATACAATAATTTTGGATGAAAACCTGACTGGCTTCCTTTTTACATCGACGATGCAGAAAAGCGAAATCCCGTCAGGTTTTTTAATAGTCGACTGGAAGTGCTGGTGCATAAAGCCTGAGCATCATATAGAAGGGGGTGGGAAGCATGAAAGAAAAGAAGTTGGTTTTCCGTAAACAAAATGTGTTGTATGAAAGAAGAATTTCCCGCTGCAGGGAAAAGGGTGTTTGTCCAGATTGCCGGGGGCGTGGGGTGAAAAAAGTTCTGCAGAATGAGTATTACTATGTGGAACCGTTGGAATGCACCGGTTGTAAAGGGAGCGGGAAATTTACAGACTGGAACAGATTGAAGGTTATCAGCTGATTGAACTATGATTATCCGTCCTGTACTCTATGTCCTGCAGAGCGGGGCGGATTATTTTGCATCCGTAAAAAGCACAGGACATTTTTGGGGAACTTACTTTTTAAATAAATCCCAGAAGCTGAAAGAAGTTTTTTTATATACTTTATTGTATGCGGATTTTTTGGGGTTTTTTATAACTCCCATCCCTTTTCTGCCGTAGCCGGGGGATACGGCTTTTTTTATGGATCTTTTCGCGCGCCCTGTAGTTCTTGCTTTCAGTGACCGCTTAATACTCGGTTTACGCATGCCGAATTTCATATATAATCCCTCCTGATCTGATTTTATCATAATACATATTTCTGGCGTCGAAAAGAAAAAATCGTCTCATTTGGAAAAAATGGTTGTTATTTCCTCGTCCTGAATTTTAAAAACAGAGGAGAACAGAAGAGAGAAAAAATGCATAAGGCGGGAGTAATTTTGATGAAGAACTCCGCTTCTATTTACGGTTTTTTCTTTTTATGCCGGGCTTCGGATCGTCGGCAGGCAGAAAAACTAATTTCTTATTATGAGTAGTAACCTTACAATGACTGCTATGATTATGCGTATGCGTTTTACCGAATTTTAGTAGAACGAAGTATAAAGCAGAAGGTGAAGGACTTTAAACACGTCGTATAAGGAAGGACAAAAGAGGCAGTTACTGCTCTGCCCCTCAACATGTGTTTGAATTTAATTAACAAGAGGGAATAATAATTCAAAAAGGAGGGAAATTGTATGCTTAAAAAGTTGAGCACTAGTGAAGGTGATATTCTGGAATACGAAATAGAAGGAAAGATTTCAGCAGAGGAAGAAGAAGAAATGCTGAAAGAAGTCAGAAGGCTGATCGAAACCCATGGTAAAATCAGAATGCTGGAATACACTGAAAAAATGCCGATGGGAAACCTGAGTTCCTTTAAGGACTATTTTGGTTTTTTAAAGGATGACTTAAAAAATGTTGAGAAATATGCTCTTGTCACAGATTCTTCAGCAGCCTCAGGGTTAATTAAAGCTGGGGATGCTTTTACTAAAGCTAATTTCCGTACGTTCGGGACAGAAGATGTGGAAAAGGCGAGAGAGTGGCTTCGGCAGCCGTCCAAGTAATTCATAAAATATTATGCCATAAACATCCCGGGAGATTAAAGGTGATTAATTTCCCGGGTTATTTTCAGTTAGAGGAAAGTTATAAAATGAAGCTGGAAAGTCCTGCAGATAGGGAATATTTTTCCTGATATTTTTGATGATGGTAAGATCGAGATCCTCTATCAGTAAACTTTCCTTTTCTCGTGGAGCTTCATTTATAACTTTTCCATCAGGACGCACGAATTTACTTTTTCCACAGGTGCCTTCTTTCACAGTGTTAACTCCCATAACAAAGACTGTGTTATCAAGAGCACGCGCCGGGAGCTGGATATCCCAGCGGCTTTCGGCACCTAAACTCCATACTGACGGGATGATAATCAAATCTGCTCCCTTCAGAGCAAGAAGGCGGCTAGGTTCCGAGAACTCAGCATCGGCACAAATTAAAATACCGATTTTTCCTAAAGAGCTCTCCACCGGCTCATAGCTTTTTTTACCAGAAGAAAATATCCGCTTTTCGTCTCCCCATAAAAAAGATTTTCTATATACGGTGAGAAGGCGTCCACTGCTTTCAATAACGGCAGCAGAAATAAACAGACTGCCCTCAGATTTTTCGGCAAACGGAACAACAAGAACTGTTTTAAGCTCCCGGGCGAGCTCCTGAAAAGAAGTAATTAAGCTCCCGGAGGACGTTTCGGCGAGAGTGTGGTAATTTTCTTCTGTAAGTCCGTATCCGCTGACCGCGAGTTCAGGGAGTACAATTAAATCTGCACCTTTTGCAGCTGCTTCTTTAATAAAATGGACAGCTTTATTGAAATTTTTACCATGTTCTCCTGGCTTTGAGTGCATTTGTAAAGCCGCAGTCCGTATCATGATTTCCACCCTTTCTGATGTAACCCGAATGAGTACATTTGATAAGTAAATAAGATATAGACTTACTCAGATGTGAATTATTATATACTATAATATATAAAGAATCATAACAGTTTTATTTTAATCCTTGTGACTGAATTGAATGTATCAGCGTTTCCCGGGTCAGCAACTGAACGGGTTTTCGTGATTTAATTTGACGTTGGTAATTGTCTGGAGGTGCAGCGGAGTAAGGTAGGTTTAACAAGAATCAGAACCGAATAATGACAGGAAAGGCGGGGAAAGATGCGGGGATTTTTAGATATGATAGATTATGACGATATTGATAAAGGTATAGTAGTCACAGCTATTCTCGCAGTATTAATGGCAGTTATGATGCCTATTGTTATTGTGCTGCTCTTTCAGGAAATATTTTTCTATGATCAGGAACAGTGGCTGCTGTCACGACCAGCCCTTTCATACATTATAGTTATAGGCAGCTTTTTAGTTATTCCGGTTGCAGCCGTAATTTATTTCTCGACGAAAAAAATATGGAAACGAATGCATCCACTAGTTGGTGGTGCTGTTTTTCTGTTAATCGCACTTACGGCTCTGCCTATAGCTTTTACAGGAATGATGCACTACTATTATTTTGATGACGAAGGGTTTTCAGTCAATCCTCTTTTTTCCTTCGAAGAAAATCATTATTCCTGGGAAGAGATCGAACAAATTGCTCTTCACATTACCGAAGAGGGTGATCGTGCTTCCTACGAATCAATTGAATTATTTTTCTCTGGGGGAGAGCGGTATGAACTCAGCATGAATAGTGAACTGGTTACTTACAGGCAGCGTATTTTCCGCTCAGTGGAAGAACATGGGGGAGAAATATTAAGATAACTTAACATAAACTTTTAAATAGTAATGAAACCTGGCAGTCTTTCATTAGTCACTCAACTGACTTTCATATCATGAATAAATACCACTTTTTCAAACGTTGATGATTGTTTCTGTAACAATTAAAGAGATAATGTTCTGGGGATTTTTGTGGGAAAAGATTGAGGAGGTTTGTCATGGGAAGAGAAAAAGTGAAAGTACAGGGCGAGAGATGGTTTCCGTCCGAAAAGTCCTTTTCTGATGAAATGAAAGATTTATGGGGAAACTGGTATTGCGATTCGGAAACAGGAAAGCTCCGGGCGGTGCTTATGCACAGGCCGGGCAGAGAAATTGATGGGATGACTGAAGCAGCAGTTGAAAAATACCGTTTCCGGGGAGTGATCGATCCAGGAAGAGCCAGGGAGGAACATGACAAACTCGCGGAAGTATACAGAAATAATGGAGTAGAGGTTCATTATGTAGAAAATCAGCGGATAGACAGACCGAATGCGATGTTTACGAGGGATTTAATGCTTATGACTCCAGAGGGTGCAATTGTTTCGCGTCCGGCGGTTTCTTCCCGGCGTGGCGAAGAAAAAGCAGTGGCAGAGAAACTTATCAAATTAGGTATCCCTGTTCTTAAAACGGTTAATGGGAGCGGTTTTTTTGAGGGAGCCAATGCAATGTGGATCGACAGGGAGACAGTCATACTTGGTACAGGAAGCCGGACCAATGACTCCGGAGCCCAGCAGGTGGAAAGAGAACTTCGCGGCATAGGAGTAACAGAAATTATCCACGCCCCGGTACCATATGGATCCATTCATCTCGATGGTTTTATGAACATGGTAGATACGAGGAAACTTGCTGTATTTCCTTGGCATTTAGCATATGATACTGCTGAATTACTGATGAATAAAGGCATTGAACTGATTGAACTGACTAATATAGAAGAAACTAAAAATGGGATGGCTCTCAATTTTATAGTACTGGAACCTGGAAAAATTGTAATGCCTGCAGGGTGTCCGGACTCTAAAGCAGTTTTCGAATCCCATCAAATAGAAGTGATTGAAGTAGAATTGTCTGAACTTCTGAAAGGGTGGGGGACCGTCCATTGTATGACAGCATTTTTGAGAAGAGATGCAGCTATATATTAATAAAAATGATAACGGCTGAGGTGGGAATTATAATTTAAAACGTTAATAATGGGGTGAGAATCGGAGAGACGGGGCTCTCCGATTCTTTTTGTTAGTATCTTTTTCTCCGAAACGTTCGGCGTGGAGGCTGGAGGGATTCAGTGAAGTCGTAAGACCCTTTCAAAGCCAGAGGTAAAAAGCTGTAGTAGATACATACAAGTGAACCTATATTATTTGTTCGAGTTGAAGTGAACTAAGAAAAATGCAGCTCAATCTTTTGATAGTCATCTTCCCGTCCGGTTTCATCAGCAAGCTGTTTAAAAGCTTCCAAAAGAAACTTGCGGTCAAGACGGTAAATTTTGTCCGGATCAAGATGTACAGCTGTATCGTATATGAAATCCCACACCGCCTGCTTTTTCTGCTCGTCAATAGCCGGGGCTAACTTGCTGAAAGCTTTTGTCATTTCCGCAATTATTAAATGGTCATTGCCGGCATAAAAACGGATGTAGCCAAAACCTTTGTGAAGATATGATTCAAACGATTCCGACACGAGAATAACCCGGACCTGCCTGTCGTGATCGACAAGGTACGGAGTAAAAGTAACGTGACTGACGACGTTCAGCATCAGTTCTGCCATCTGATGAATACTGTTTATGACAGTTTTTGGGTCATTGTTACCGAGTGATTTAACGGCTATTTCTGAAAGTTTATGCATACCAAGGTGGAGATCCTGAACTTCAAGCTCTTTATGACCGATACGTATCATGTCGAAGTATTGGTTCTCATCAATTGCTTCAACGTTTTTACCCCAGTAGCTGAAAAGTGTATTTCCTTCAAGAACATACTCTCCCATACTTACATGAAATTGAATGATCACATTGTCTCGGCGGGCGTGTTCAATCATTTTGCGGTAGTCGATAAGCTGAATATATCCGTTACGTTCAGCAGGAACGAAAGTTTCTTTGGATTTTTCTTCATTCATAATGTATCCGGGCTCTTTCGTACGATAAACTTCCAGCTCTTCGCTAAGCGTCGTTTTAATTATTTTCTGCGAATTTTTTTTCATGGTGTCAGTAATATTATGCACCTGCATCCAGGTGGTCGCATGGTTAATAAAATAAATAAACGTTATCGATGACAAGAAAGTTACAGATATCGTGACTGCCGGTACAACAGCGAATACCTCTCTCTGGGTGCTGCCGATAAAAAGAAACACAACGAGCACGTAAACAAAGTTACCGTTGAATATTCCGAGGGCATGCTGCGTTTTTTTATCTGATACAAAATTAAGAAGCATTCTTGGTGAAAATTGTCCGCTGAACGTAGTCAGGAAGACAAGCAGGGAGTTCAGGGTGAAGGCACTTAATGTCAGAATACCACCGATCAGGGTACTGACAAGAACCTGCGTAGCTTCTGCACTGATCCGCATAATTGGCGGCACATATGTTTCAGCTTCCATTAAAATATCCGCTGTCAGTGTAGCCGCAACGAGAAGCAGTGAAAGAGTGATATATAATAGCGGCATGTACCATAGCGTGGACTGCATTTCATGTTTTCTTTCCCGTCTGTTCATTTGAAAATATTTTCTCAACGATTCAGGAAGCCATTTATACAATGAAAAATTCCTCCGTTTCAACATATTTAGTTTTATTATTGTTCATTAAAAGCTGCTGGCAGCCCCAATTGTATTTCCAACAGTTTATGATACAAATAGAACTATTAAATTTAAAAAGCACTTTTCCCTCATACCCGCTCCCAAAACTTCAATAAACTCGAAATGATGATTTTGTTTACAGGGGTCGTTACTCCTGTGTAAAGTGATTTTCTACTCGTCGTCATGAAGTGGTGCCCTGCCACTTCTAAAGTATCAGAAATCACCGGTTCCAGCGAATGGGCGAGGCATTTTACCGAAAATTGTTCACTAAAATGAAAAAAATTAAGCACAAAAGCTTATAAATTGATATAATAAATTGGAAGTATTTTGTAATATTAAGATGCATTAGTAATTTTATTTTCCGTTAAATGTTAAAAAATAATAGGGGGGATGCTACTTTTCACAGGAACAGGCGGCAAGACTGCCCTGCTGCTATTTTGAAGAAATTTCACTGCGGGTGCGGGGGAATTCTTCAGCTGCAGCTTTTTAAAGTAATGCTGGAGTACAGCAGATTTGTAAAAAGAATTGAAAGGGATGGGAAAATGAAAAGAACTATTGGGACGATATTTATTTCTTTATTGTTAAGCATGTTTTTGTTTGGAGGTTTCGCTTCAGCAGAAGTGAAAGAAATATCGGTAGACTTAAAGCAGTACATAAACAACGCTTCATCCGTTGATGTCGAGTTAAAAGGTGATTATTATCTGGAAGACGGTACTGTAATGGAAGAAGGAAAAAATTATCAAGTCAAGACGGACGGTCAGAATATACTGTTTATGAACGGGACGGAGAAAAAAGCTGAAAGCAGGAGTTTTACTTTAACCCCTGAAAAGTACGAAGATCAATATATTAAAATCAACGATCAGAGTTATCTTGGAAACATGAAATTTCAGTCAGACAAACGGGGGAGCAGCTATGCAGTACTTCCTACAAACACCCTTTTATTTGAAGATTATTTGAAAGGTGTAGTTCCAAGAGAAATGAGTGACAGCACAGGAAATACAGATGCAGAAGGAAACAGCGGACTGGAAGCCTTGAAAGCACAGGCTATAATTGCGAGAACTTTTGCCCAGGCCAGAATGGACAGAACTTTGGAGGATACAACAAACGATCAGGTATACGGTGGTCTTCTGGATGCGCCGAACAGTATCAAAGCTGTGAACGAAACCGTCGGAGAGGTACTCACTTACGACGGCAAACTGTTTGAAACATTTTATTCAGCCAGTAATGGGGGAATCGTCCAGTCCAATGTAAATGCATGGGGAGGAAGCTCCCTCCCATATTTGCAAAAGAGAACCGATGACTATGATCCTAAGCCTGAATGGAATTTCGACATTAAGCGGAAGGATGCTGGGTCTCCTGTTTATAATATATTTGAAAACCTGGTCAAAAGACACGGGGGAGATGATTTCTCAAGCGGAGATGTAAAAGTAAAAGACATCATTAATATTGTTCCACTTGATTTTGATTCTAATGAAAGGATTTTAATGGAGGTTGAGGCTTTAGTTGAGAAGAATGGAAGTTCTTCTACTTTGAAGTTTACAGCCCCTGTTTATGAATTGCGCATTGAGCTTTTAGGTTCAGGTATCAGCGGCATGGGGAGTCATGTCATTACTGACGTCAAGGTTACAAACAATGCGATTTCGTTGAAGGGCAAAGGACTTGGCCATGGGGTAGGTTTGAGTCAGCGGGGGGCTATTCAACGGGCTTTGAATGGTTACAGCGATCAAAGTATTTTAGCTTTTTACTTCCCTAATGCGTTAATCGAACATAACGGTGATCAATACGATCCGGATAACGTAAGCTGGAAAGTGCCTTCAGAACCTGATGAGACTAAAGAAGATAAAATGTCTCTGAAAGAATTTTATGCAGACGTCAATCCCGGTAACGATCTGCGGGTAACGGTTTCGACTTCCAGGTCGGGGAATTTAGAAGTACATTTGAAAAAAGACGGAGAAATTGTCGAGACGCTTCAGGAACGTGCCTGGCTCAGTGCCGGAGAAAATAGTTACAGTTTTGATGCATCTGAACTGGAAGGTACATATACCGTTTCAGTAAGAGCTGCTGATGCCGACAGTAACGTTGTAAATGAATCGAAATCAGTCAGTTTCGACGACTTGTCTAAACTAATAACGTCTATGGATATCATTTCAAAAGACAGGAAAGTAGAAATTACGTATGAAACCGCAAGGAACAGTAATGTTTCCATCAATATATTGGACGAAAATGATGAACTGATAGAAGAATTAAAATCCAGAAGCTGGGATAAGGCCGGGAAAGAAACAATTTCCTGGGATCCTGGGGAGCTTTCAGGCGAATTTACTTTTGAGTTAAGAGCAGCAGACGGTATGCAGGTCGACTATGAAACGAAAACAGTCACTATCGAAGAGTTAAAGAAACTGGAAGACATGATTGAGCTGACGAATGTTGAATACAAGGATGGTAAAGTTATCGTTGCTTTTACTTCCGAAACTGGTGCGAATCTTTCTATAGATCTTCTGGATAATAATGAACAAAAAGTAAAAGAATTGAAATCCAGATCCTGGGACAGTGCCGGCTCCTATGAAATAGAATGGGAAGTAGAAGATGTGCATGGCGGCCACGTCGTTCAATTAAGAGCAGCAGACGGGAACGAGGTAATTTTCAAAGAAGAATCAGTGGAAATTCCTTCTCCTCTTTCAGCTGTAATTAATGACATTAAGCTGGAAGACAGAGAAGTACTTGTAAGCTATGAAACGATGAAAAATGCCAATGTTTCGATTGAAGTATACGATAAAGACGGCAGTCATGTTGATACGATGAAAGAAAGAAGCTGGGACCAGGCCGGAAAAAACACAGTAACCTGGGATGCCGGAACGTATACAGGTACGCACACATTTAAGCTTCGGGCGGCAGACGGAAGTAAAGTAGTGTATGAGGAAAAATCACTCGAGATTCCTAGTCTGGATTTGATTACTAAAACAGCTGTCGATATTGAGAACCGTAGAGTGTCCTTCACTTATGAAACGATGAAAAATGCCAATGTTTCGATTGAAGTATACGATAAAGACGGCAGTCATGTTGATACGATGAAAGAAAGAAGCTGGGACCAGGCCGGAGAAAATACAGCAACCTGGGATGCCGGCTCCTACGCCGGCAAGTACACATTTGAGCTTCGGACAGCAGATGGAAATGAAGTAGTGTATGAGGAAAAGTCATTGGAAATTCCGGAGATTGGACTGGCAGTAGTGAATGAGGTAAAAATTGACAGTAAAGAGGTTGAAATGCATTATACGACCTATAACAATGCTAACGTTTCAGTTACTGTTTATGACAGTCAAGGCAAAAAAGTAAAAGATATTAAAGAAAGAACATGGGACAAAGCAGGAAGCAGCAAGGTAAACTGGAATACCGAAAGTTTAAGTGGAGAATACACAATCGAGCTGCGTGCAGCAGATGGAAATGAAGTTATTTATTTAGAAAACGACATACTTTTATAAACATTAATATATGATCCAGTTTCATACACCCATTTTCAGACTGTTTATAAAAAAATTTTTATGCCTGGGTATCGGTTCCATGCTTTAGCCTTCGTTGGACGCTATCAGCTAAGCCATTCCGAAGAGTGTAGCTTCTGTATCTTCGGCTCGTCCTATATTGCCCTGGAGTCGCCAACTGCAGCTCCAGTAGGGACAAAAGCTTCCTGTCATAAAAAATGTTGATACAGCCCAGCCGTTTCCTCCGTACGTCCAACGGGGGTGCCGATGGAATTGAGTGAAGTCGGAAGGTCTTTTCTATAGCCGAAAGTTAAACAGCTGAAGACGAGGCCCACGGTAGGTCCGAGCGCAGGATGGAACTGTACGTCTAAAAATTATTCGAGAGATAAGAATTCATCAATAAGCTGGAGGTTTCCGGATTAAAATCCGGAAACCTTTTTATTGTGTTCCGCAGTCCGCCGTCAAAATCGAATAATCAGAGGATGCTCAGCTCTTTACAGTCCCGTCCTTAATAAATGAACTCGAGACATTCAGCGTGGATCTAACACAAATAAATCCGGAAGTCTGCAAAGTCTCCATCAAAAACGTAGATAAAAAGCATCGGTTAAAAAGGTTTTGCATTCATTCGGGTAGAATAAATTAAGAACAATTGATTTCCTGGGCACGGAGCTGCTGACAGGATATTTTATGAATAATTCCCGGGAGGTATTTTATGATTACCTACAAAGTAGGCAGAAAAATCGACCCTCTTTTTGAGGAAGAAAGAATTACAGGGGACGATGGGAAAGAAGGAAAACTCCACCACATCAGGCATCGGCCGCTTCTCACAGAAGAACAATCATTTAAATTAAGTATGTATGACACTGTGATTTTTATTATCGAAGAGGATGATACCGCGGACAGGCAGTGGGAAATTACGCAGGGCGATAATTATATGGGCCGATTGAAAAAAAAGTCTGAAAACAAAGGTGAGCTGCTTTATGAACTCAACATAAGTGGAAAATTCTTTGATCTCAAACACCATACTGAAAAGCCGGGAAGGCATATTGATGTTTACAGCAGCGAGGGGCGTACAGGATCTATCACAAAAAAACCGTTTACCGTAAGGAATCTGGAAATATCAGAGGAAATACCTGAAGAGGAAAGAGGGGCGTTGCTGCTCAGTATGCTGGTCGCGTCTCTTGCAAAATAAGTCAGAACAGAAGCAGAAAACATATTCGATGTAAGGCTTCAGTACGAATGACATTCAGCTCGCACTGCACATCGTTATTAAAATCGTCCTGATTCCCTTCAGAAGGGAATCAGGACGATTTTGTCTTTGAAAGTCCAGCTGTGCGTTTTAATTCTCTTAAAAGATTTTTAGTTTATAAACCGGTCTTTTCCTTCCCAGAATGGTTTGCGCAGCTGTACTTTTTGTATTTTACCGGAGGCTGTCTTTGGCAGAGCATCTGTAAACGTAATTCCTTTAGGAACTTTAAAGTGAGCCATATGGTCTCGAGCAAATTGAATAAGATCATCCTCTGTTACCGCGGCTTCCTCACGAAGTACAACGATTGCGTGAGGCGCTTCGCCCCACTTTTCGTGAGGAACAGAAATGATTGCAGCTTCAAGGACGGCAGGATGTTCGTAAAGAACTCCTTCGACTTCTATAGAGGATATATTTTCTCCCCCACTGATGATGACATCTTTTTTCCGGTCTACAATTTCAATATATCCTCCTTCATCTACATTAGCCATATCGCCGGTGTAGAGAAAACCATCCCTGATCGTAGAAGCTGTAGCTTCAGGGTTTTTCCAGTAGCCTTCCATTACATTGTTTGACCGGACTACGATTTCCCCGGCTGATTTCCCATCCCGGGGAACATCTTCACCTTCATCGTTCACTACCCGGACATCACTTCCGATCATTTCATATCCCTGTTTGGCTTTAAGGCGGTGCTTGTCTTCCGGAGCACGATTTTTTTGTTCTGTAAGAATCTGTGAGGTGGTAACGAGCGGCGAAGTTTCTGTCATGCCATAGACTTGGATAAATTCCCATCCAAGATCGTCTTCGATCCGTTTAACGAAAGCTGGAGGAGGGGCTGATCCTGCAATGACTATTCGGAGCTGCTGATCCAGCTTATACGGCTCTTTTAAGCTTCCGTATGATTCTATAACCATGTTAAGAACCGTGGGTGCCATGTGCATAACGGTTACCCCTTCAGATTTAACGTTTTCCAGAATAGAATGGCCGTCCATATCCCGCTGCATGACCTGTGTACATCCATTGGCAGTATAATAAAAAGGAGAACCCCACCCGTTCACGTGAAACATCGGTAAAACGTGGAGAAGCGTGTCATCATCCCTGACCCGCAGATGGTGCATAGTAGTCAGAGCATGCAGGTAGCTGCTTCGGTGGGTGAGCATAACCCTTTTCGGATTCCCAGTAGTTCCACTTGTATAAAGAAGACAGGCCAAGTCATTCTCTTCAAGGGAGGCTCTTTCTGCCGGGGAGTCCTCAAAACCTGCAAGCCATTTTTCATAGGAAAGATCTCCGTTCTTGTCTTCATCCATTCCATGAACGATAAATATTTCTACAGTTTCAAGCTGATCTTTTATACCTTTTATACGTTCATAAAGAACGTGATCTACGAAAAGCACTTTCGATTCTGCATGATTTAATATAAAAATGTAATCTTCCGGTTTCAGACGGGTATTAAGCGAGTTCATAACTCCTCCCGCCTGAAATACCCCATAAAATCCTTCAAACATTTCAAGCGAGTTTGGAGCAAGATAGGAAACGCGGTCTCCTTTTTCAACGCCGAGAGACTGAAGCCCTCTTGTCAGTTTCTGGACACGTTGGTCAACCTGCTTATAAGTGAGTCTTCTTTCTCCATCGATAACTGCCGTTTTGTTAGAGTAATACTTCACAGCCCGATCAAAAAAACCTGTCAAAATTAATGGTACATGCATATAAATACCTCCTAAGTAAGTAAAAGCCTGCTGATGATTTTGATAACGCTTTCATAAAAAAGAACAAAACATTCGATTGAAAATATTATAAATTACACTACACAGGGGAAGAAAAGCAGGGTGGCTTTAAAATGACCCGTTTGAAAGAGCGTAGATAAAAAAACTGATATACAGAGGCCTGTTTTGAGCGTATCGGTTTTTGACAGGACCGTCAATAACATTCTAAAAAATTAAATAAGGAGAAGGTCAAATTAAAAACAAGAAGAAAAAAACTGTGGCAGTGGTGCAAATATTTCAAGGTTAGCAAATACAACTGCGGTTGTTTTGTTTAAATTTTCGAAATCATTTACAAATACTGAATTCTTGCTAGAATTATTGATAGACTGCTTTCTTTATGGAAGCGCTTTTAAAGGAGGGGAGTTTCAGCGTAGTAAACTAGTCTTAGAGGGGGATGACGTATGCCGGCTATTTTAGTAGCTATTGTAGGTTTAATTGTATTTGCACTTGGTTACCGTTATTATTCAAAATTTGTAGCAGAACGCATTTTTCGGCTGGATCCGGATTATGTAACTCCAGCCCATCGGTATAAAGATGGTGTAGACTTCGTACCAACAAACAAATTTGTTCTATGGGGCCACCATTTTACCTCCGTTGCCGGAGCTGCACCGATTCTCGGACCGGCGATAGCCGTTTACTGGGGATGGCTCCCCGCTGTGTTGTGGGTAGTGCTCGGAACAGTGTTCGCTGCAGGGGTGCACGATTTTGGAACCCTTGCTCTTTCTGTCAGAAACAAAGGACAGTCTGTCGGTACGCTCGCGAACAAGCTGATCGGCCAGCGGGCGAAAATTTTATTTTTGTTTATCATTTTAATTCTGGTACTTATGGTAAATGCCGTATTTGCGTGGGTAATTGCCAACTTATTCATTACATATCCGGCAAGTGTACTACCGGTATTTATTCAGATTCCTTTAGCAATCTGGATCGGATACGCCGTATATAAGAAGAATATTAAAATGCTCGTTCCGTCAATTATTGCTTTAGCAGTAATGTATGGAACTGCCATATTTGCAAGTGAGATTCCTTTAATGCAGATTGATCTCGTGCAGTATATGGGCGGGGAAGGAGCAGCCGGTCTGTTTGGGCTGGGGGCTGTATCAACAGCGTTTTTCATTTGGATCATTATTCTTCTTATTTATGTTTACATTGCTTCCATGCTGCCAGTCTGGAAACTTCTTCAGCCAAGGGATTTTATTAATTCCCACCAGCTAGTTGTTGGACTGTTGATTCTTTATGCAGGTCTCTTCCTTACTAATCCGGAAATTACAGCCCCGGCTACAAATCCGGGTGCAGAAACATCCTGGCTTCCATTACTCTTTATTACGATAGCATGTGGGGCGATTTCAGGTTTTCACGGGCTGGTTTCCTCAGGAACTTCTTCCAAACAGCTGGATAAAGAAACAGACGCCCGGTTTGTCGGTTATTTCGGTGCTGTTGGTGAAGGGATACTGGCACTTATATCCACCCTCGCCGTAGTTACACTTTTTGCGAATATGAATGAGTTTACGGGAGCTTATTCCAGCTTTACCGAAGCCAATGCAATTGGACTTGGGAACTTCGTAGAAGGTGCAGCAGTTCTGGCGGGCGGTCTTGGTATTCCGGCAGGCGTTGCGACGACCATAGTCTCCATAATAGTAGTAAGCTTTGCGGCTACGACACTGGATACTGCTGTCCGACTGATGCGTTATATAATTGCAGAACTCGGTACAGAATACAAAGTACCGGCTTTAACGAAAAAACACGTCGCAACATTCATTGCTGTTGGTTCTACAGCGGCACTTGTCCTAATACCTGAAGGACCTCAAGGGTTCGGCTCCGGCGGGTATCTGCTCTGGCCGCTCTTCGGTACCTCCAATCAGCTGCTGGCAGGTATCAGTCTTCTGCTTGTGTCCGTCTGGTTGAAACGACTCGGGAGAAACTATATCATTACTTTCGTTCCGATGGTGTTTCTCCTCTTTATGACAATGTACGCGCTTTTTCAGCAAGTATTGTTTACGTGGTCATGGTGGGGGACAGAATCAAATATGCTTCTTTTCATTATCGGAGCAGTAAACTTTGTTTTTGCCCTCTGGATTGCTGTGACAGCCATTTCAGTTCTCGCAGGAAAATCAGATATTCCGGCGGATAATGATTAAGATGGTTAAATAACGAATTATTTGAGGTGCTTTTTCATATGAAAAATTAACACTTCACGATTATCAGAGCCTGTCAGGTTTTCCTGACAGGCTTTCAGGCTGTTGATAAATTATTTTTCATGTATAGATAGGCACTGCCCTGCTTTCGTCTTCCGGGACGCTTTCCGGGCGGGCCGGGCTCAGCTAATTTCTTCCTAAACGGATCTTCGCCTCGTCCTGGATCACCCAGGAGCATTCCCTGCGGCTGCGGCAGGGAAATTAAAAAAGTTTTCTGCTATGAAGAATTTCTCTTTATAATGCCGTTTTCTTCGAGAAAGAGAGGCTTTTGCCTCCGAAACGGCGGAGGCGCGGCGCAGGCCAAACAGCTGAAGATCAGCCCCACAGCAGGCCGGCTGGCAGCGAAGTGTTTCTCCATACGTCAGCGAAATTTAACATAGCTATTAATTAAGTCAGCTTTTTGGAAGCATTGTTCAAAATGTGGGTGTGAATATTTTCATTATTATCCATATAGCCAATACTATTGAAACAGAAGATTTTTGTTAAAGGAGCGCCGGATTTATAGTATCACTCACCTAATTTGCTTTGGAAAAGACCAGCTGAACCATGTTTTTTCGGGAGTTAAAGGTAACCTTAAGAGAACCAATTGGTATGCTGGAAATCAAAGTTCGGTTTTTGCGGTATGCGGATGATAAAATAAAAGAAAGATATTAAACTAATAAATATTCGGGGAGGTGGAGTACATGCTCGAAAATATGAAAAAACTCATCAAATATTACGAAGAAGTTCTGAGTATGCCGCATCGTCAGGAAATAGCACGGGAGCTTCGGAACGAAGATGATTTATTTATGCTGCTGCTTTACTCGGAAATGATCGGGATCCCGAATCCTGTTTATTATTATACGCTGGAACTTTATCCGCACATGATAGAGGAATTTCATGACTGGCATCTGAGAATGGGAATGGACAAGTCCCCATTAAACGGCATCCGCTGCTGTTAAAACAGGATATTGAAAGTAGGGGGAAGCTATGGAAGTATTAAATAAAGATATTATATTCATCGGAGGCAAGGGGGGAGTAGGGAAATCCACTTCCGCTGCTGCCGTTGCCTGGAAAGCTGCTGAAGAAGGGTACACTACTCTTTTGATCTCCACTGATCCGGCACATAATCTCGGGGACATATTTAACCGGAATATAGGAGGCAAAACGACAAAACTGGCAGACCGCCTTTATGCTCTGGAGATCGACCCGGAAATCGAAACTGAAAAATATATAGCGGGAGTAAAGGAGAACATTAAAGGAACGGTCCATTCCGGTATGATGGAAGAAGTTCACAGGCAGCTGGATACTGCTAAAGCTTCGCCCGGTGCAGATGAAGCAGCATTGTTTGACAAGCTTATATCTATTATTCTGGAGGAGAAAGAACATTTTGATAAACTTATTTTTGATACAGCTCCTACCGGACATACGATTCGTCTGCTTTCCCTTCCGGAATTAATGGGTGTTTGGATTGAAGGTCTGCTTAAAAAGAGAAAAAAAACAAAAGAAAATTATTCACAGCTGCTCAATGATGGCGAGCCAATAGAAGATCCCATTTACGACGTACTGAAGGAAAGACAGGAACGCTTCTCAAAAGCGAGAGATATTCTGCTTGATGATAGCAAAACAGGTTTTATCTTTGTGTTGAATCCTGAAAGACTTCCTGTATTAGAGACCAAAAAAGCTCTTGAACTTTTGGAAAAATATCACCTGCACGTAAAAACCCTTATTGTAAATAAAGTGCTTCCAAACCAGACTGATGGTGAGTTCTTCAAACAGCGGAAAGAGCATGAAAAACAATATTTAAAGTTAATTGAAGACACGTTTAAAAAACAGGAACTCATTATGGTGCCTTTTTTCCTCATGATATTACAAACATCGAGCAGTTGGAACATTTCAGCACTTTTTATCACTCTGAAAGATAACTCATACGTGTCGTTATTTGAAACGCTGGGTTAAAAGTCGCTTTTGATGCCTAAAGAAAATTCCGCTTCACGTAGCCTGCTTTGGAGGAGATTTTCGAATAGGCTCCGCCCTGCGGATCTGCCAATCTCCTTCTTCCATTCTTAAGTAAAAGCAGCCTCAGGTCAGAGGCGACGATGGAAAATAAAACGGAAGGAACTTTCCTGATGTCAGGGAAGATGCAGGCACTCTAAAAAGAAAGCCGCCCGGAAAAGTAACAGACGGGAACAACTTGAACCGTTATTAAAAAATGTACTTCCGGTAAAAAACCTGAACCTGCGGGAAATCCGCAGGTTCAGGTTTTTTCTGCACTATTCTTTTACCGGAACCAGCTTGCAACGTTCCACCATGTTTTTTTAGGTTTGTCTTCTTCTGTTAATCGTTTGATCGTATCAAGCAGAAGCTGCTCGCGTTCAGCGCTTTTTTGATCGCTCGTGCTGATCTGTTCAGTAATCTGATTAAGAAGCTGTTCATGACGTTCAAGTTTTTCGTTCTGATCCATGGTGTTTCGAAGCATTTCATTCAACAGCATGTTGTAGCGCTGAGCCGTACGTTCGGCTAAATCCGATTCCTCCTGTACTGCAGGAGTTTCCGATTCGGCTGCTTGATTCTTAAACCTGGTCACAACTACTTTTGCTGCGTTGGTAAGCGAAAAGTGTTCTTTTTGGATAAGCTGCTGAATATACTCGAGGGCAGTAATGTCTTCTTCTGTGAATGCACGCCGCTGGTTTGTATTTTTAGTGAATACATAGCCGTGCTTTTCCATGGAAATAGCCCATTTACGAAGAGTACTCGTTCCTACATTTAATTGTAAGCTTACATCTTTAGTGCTGAATGATTTGTCCTGTTCAGTCGTCATTAAAAAGTCACCTTTCTTTGCAGGCATATGAGCTGTCTTTCTATTTATCATATAAGTAAAGTGCATCTAATTCAATGGATGAGGGGTAAATTTGTTAGTGTTTAATAAAATCAGCAGGTTTTATCACAATAATTAATACATTCACAGCTGTGTAAAGCTCTTTGAATTTTAACACAGTATGTAAATAGTTCTCTGCTATAATAGTAAACTGAGGTATTAGAAAAAGGTTTGAATAAGAAAGGAGAACTGATGGAAAACCTTCTGGAGGATCCTATATACATTGTAATCGCTGTTTTAATGATTATCGTACTTTACACTATTATTAAACCCGGCAGGAAGCAGTAGACAGGCCATTATTCCAAGACTGAAATATACTTTAAAGATTAATAAGTATCGATTAAAATGATTAATCCCTGTTTCCTTTTAATATACAATTTGACACGCTGCAGACGGAATTTTTATTCTGACCGCTCTTAGTTTATGTTTTTAGAATATAACAAATCTGTGTTAAATTTCGCTGACGTATGGAGAAACACTTCGCTGCCAGCCGGCCTGCCGTGGAGGAGATTTTCGGGCAGGCTGCGCCCTATCCTCCAATTTTCTTCTTCCACGGGCCGGTTTCCGCTTCGTTTTGTTTAGAAAAAAGATAAGTTCTACTTTTAGTAAACGCTGTTCTTTCTTCTGTAAAGCCGATGCCGGGGCAGAAACGCCTGCGGAAGGCGCGCAGATCCTCCCGGACGGAAGGGACAACTGAAGGCTTTCTCCGCGGCAGGGTAAAGAGCCGCAGGCAACCTTAAATAACCACAGGGAGCTTTAATAGAGCCTGTAACAAAAGAAAGTTTCCTTCCCCTGGTTATTCCGGCAGGTCTCTTAAGAAATTGAAGGAGAAAAAATTAAAATACGCAGTATGCACAGCTCTGAGCCTGTCAGTTGATTCTGGCAGGCTCAGAGTCTATCAATATGGAGATATTCCAGGAGTCCGGATGAAACTTCAGGAACGGCTTTTTAGATTAGTTTACACGTTAATTTTGCTTTTTACACGCCGGATAGCTTCGTGATGAGCTTCGAGTGTTTTTTCAACATCTCCTTCACTGTGTTCAGTGGACATAGAATAACGGTTAAGAGGTTTGGAGTATATTCCGAGATCTAGCAGTTCGTAGTCTACAGCTTTTCTTAAAGAAGTGTTTGTCCCGTTCATGTCTCTCAGATTGTTAACCGCTTTGTCGGTGATGACAATATTGAAGATGCTTCCTTCACCCATCGCCTGCATAGGGATACCGGCTGAGTAATACATTTTTTCAAGCTCTCCCTTCAGATGCTCCGTACGGTCAAAAATCTTTCTCAGATTGTTATTTTCTTCAAGGAGCTGAATAGTAGCAAGCCCTGCAGCGAGCGTCGTCGGATGACCATTATAGGTACCGCTGTGGAAAAAAGCCTGTCGGGCACCGGGGTTGTCATCTCCTGCAGTCAGTATATCCCGGCTGGAGCTCGGCGAACATAGTTCCATAATTTCTCTTTTCCCACCGAGCGCTCCGATCGGAAAACCTCCCCCAAGTACTTTTCCAAGAGTCGTTAAATCCGGCTTAATCCCATACATTTCCTGGGCACCACCGAGTGCAAGACGAAATCCGGTTTTTACTTCATCAAAAATCAGAAGAATACCGAGCTCCAGGGTTAACGCTCTAAGATTTTCCATAAAATCCTGCTTTCCTGGAATAAACCCGCTCTGCACCGGTTCCATGATAATAGCGGAAATTTCGTGTGCATGCCTGCGGAGAATTTTTTCCGTGGCTGGATAGTCATTGAATGGGAGCATGATAGTGTTATTTACATAATAATCAGAAATTCCACTGGACTCCGGCACAACAGCAGGCTCGCTGCTTTGTCCGGATTTTCCTTCCTCAGGATTCACGCTCATAAGAACCTGGTCATAACCTCCGTGATAATGCCCTTCAAATTTTGCCAGTTTTTTCTTTCCGGTATAAGCTGCCGCAAGACGGGTTGCCAGGAGTGTAGCTTCCATTCCGGAGTTGCAGAAGCGTACTTGATCGATCCCGGGATAAAGTGATACGAGTTTTTTAGCCATATCTGTTTCCAGGCGGTGGGGAGTTCCAAAAATGGTCGTTCCTTTAGAATACATCTGGTCCGTAACTGCAGCATAGACGGAAGGATGACCGTGTCCGCTCATCAGCGCGCCATAACACATTAAATAGTCAATATACTCGTTTCCGTCCACATCGATCAGTTTGCTGCCGTGGCCTTCTTCCATAACAATCGGATGGGGAGCAAAGTATTTAATATTGGCTGTAACACCTCCCGGAATAACACTGGATGCTTCCTCGTGCAGCTGACGGGAAACAGCCATTTTATCCGTGGTCGAGGGTGCTTTTGTTTTTACCATGATTTAAAAAACCTCCGTATGCAAATTTGAAATATTAATTTCATAATAACACTTTTATGAAATATTTAAACCGAAAATTAGAAAAAAAGAAAAATAAATTTCATTTTTTTAGAATTTCAAATCTGCTTTAATTATTTATTTCATGAAAGTTGTAGTTTTAGTGCAGGCATGCCTCAATGAATTACCATCCCTTACTGGTGAAAATCTTTGGTCGCAGCTGCGGAAATTTTATGTAAGGAAAATCAAATATAGGCTTCTGAACCAGGGTTCCCGCTTAATAGTACGGCTTGCATTTTATTTAGTACTAGGTCATAATGATACGTATAAATATGATTAGTTAGAGGAGGAGACGTCATGCGCGTCGGCATTTGGGGCATGGGCACCTACGTCCCTGAAAATGTAGTAACAAACCATGATCTGGAAAAAATAATGGATACATCTGATGAGTGGATCAGAACACGCACAGGCATTAAAGAAAGGCGCATTGCTCCTGATCACATAAAAACTTCGCATATGAGTTACTATGCAGCAGAAGAAGCTGTAAAAAATGCAGGAATTTCACCGGAAGAAATTGATATGATTATCGTTGCGACAGTTACACCGGATCAGGATTTTCCGTCTGTTTCCTCGATGCTTCAGCATCAGCTTGGCGCAGTTAACGCTGCGGCAATGGATATCAGTGCCGCCTGTGCAGGATACATTTACGGCCTTGTAACCGGAAAGCAGTTTATAGAGAATGGAACATATAAGCATGTCCTTGTTATTGGTACAGAAAAACTTTCCCAGACAATTAACTGGGATGAAAGAAACACGGCGGTACTTTTCGGAGACGGGTCAGGAGCCACTGTTTTGGGTCCTGTAGCGGACGACCGGGGGATACTTTCATTTGAACTAGGTTCTGATGGCAGCGGAGGAGCGCACATCCGCATGAATGATTATATTTTTATGAACGGACGGGAAGTGTTTAAATTCGCTGTCCGGCAGATGGGAGAATCCTGTCTGAATGCGGTTGAAAAAGCAGGATTGACAAAAGATGACGTTGATTTTCTCATTCCCCACCAGGCAAATATACGTATTATGGAAGCAGCAAGACAGCGTCTGGAGCTTCCGGAAGAGCGTATGTCGAAAACGGTGGAGAGGTACGGAAATACATCTTCCGCTTCTGTTCCGCTCTCGTTGAAGTACGAACTGGACCAAGGTAAAATAAACGAAGGTGATGTTGTCGTCCTCGTAGGTTTCGGTGCAGGACTTGTATGGGGTTCCATTGCTCTAGTATGGGGAAAATAACTAAAGGGAGAGACAGTTTATGACGAAAAACAGAGTCGTAATAACAGGATATGGAGCGGTTACGCCGCTCGCTAATGATATTAATACTACCTGGGATAAAATAAAAGCAGGAGAATCGGGTGTTTCCCTTCTTACCCGCTTTGAGGAGGCGGACTTTCCGGCGAAGGTAGCTGCAGAAGCAGAAAGCTTCCAGGTTACTGATTATATGGAAGGTAAAGAAGCACGGAAGATGGATCGTTTCACTCAGTTTGCAGTAGCCGGTGCCCAGATTGCTGTGAAAGATGCAGGACTTACTATAGACGATTCAAACGCAGAGCGTGTAGGAGTGTGGATCGGTTCAGGAATCGGTGGGATGGATACGTACGAAAAGCAGTTTCGAATGTATGAAAAAAGAGGGTATCGACGTGTTTCTCCATTCTTCGTACCGATGCTTATTCCGGATATGGCTGCAGGACAGGTTTCCATTACTCTTGGAGCTAAAGGCATCAATTCATGCTCAGTAACGGCCTGTGCTTCCGGTGCTAACTCGATAGGTGATGCCTACCGTACTATTGAGCGTGGAGATGCAGATATTATGATAACAGGAGGAGCCGAGGCTCCTCTCACTGAGATGTCCTTTGCCGGATTTTCTTCCGCCCGGGCTCTTTCCACCAACCCGGATCCAGCGAAAGCAAGTCGCCCATTTGACAAAGATCGTGATGGTTTCGTAATGGGGGAAGGAAGCGGTATTCTGATTCTGGAGTCACTCGAATCTGCAAAGGAACGTGGAGCTGAAATTTATGCGGAAATTATCGGTTATGGTGCTACGAGTGACGCCTACCATGTTACGGCCCCTGCTCCTGGTGGAGAAGGTGCTGCAAGAGCCATGAAACAGGCTCTGGAACAGGCACAACTTACGCCGGAAGATGTTGATTATATAAATGCTCACGGGACAAGTACAGAATACAACGATAAATATGAAACGACTGCTGTAAAAACAGTATTCGGTGACTATGCTTACGAACTCCCGGTGAGCTCAACAAAATCGATGACTGGACACCTTCTTGGAGCGGCAGGTGCAATCGAGGCAATCTTTTCCGTGAAAGCCATTCAGGATGGTATTCTCCCTCCGACAATCAACTATGAAACGAAAGATCCGGAATGTGATCTCGATTATGTTACAGAAGGTGCCCGTAAGAAGGATACCTCTGTTGTAATGAGCAACTCTCTTGGATTCGGCGGACATAACGTATCGTTGATATTCAGAAAGTTCGCTGAGTAAATCGCTGGGTACAAAACCTGCGGCACAGTATAAACAACAATCAAAAGTAGAGAACTTAAAGAGAGTGGACCGTTGACTATGCCGACGGTCCACTCTCTTTATTAATCGGGATCTTTTGTTGAATTCGTCATTTAGACTCAGGGGTCCTCCTGTAAACATGGATTATTTTAATAGAAGTGTTGTTCCTCTACCTGCCTCTTCCTTCAAAATATGAAAGGTGGAGGACACATGGGGGACTCCAGAGCGATCAAGACCTCGTCCAGCTCCGATCTGAAAAAAGGCGGGCAGAATGAGCTGAAGCCCGCCCGCATGGAAAATCTCTCCATGGAAACGGAAGCAGACGTTTATTTTTTATTTTCAAGGCAGCCATTTTGAAAAAGAAATCGGTTAACGTTTTTTTCTGCCGAGTCCCATCGCCCTTTCTGCTTTTGCAAGCATTTTTTTGGCTTCACGATCAGCCTGAGAGGCTCCTTTGTCAAGAATTTCGTCGAGTTCTTCCGATTGCATTAATTCGTCGTAACGTTCCTGAATAGGTTTTAAAACCTGTATAACTGCCCGGGCAGTATCTTCTTTGAAGGGGCCGTAGCCGGATCCTTCGTATTTTTTCTCCAGAGTTTCAATAGATTCTCCTGAGCAAAGAGAGTAAATAGTAAGCAGGTTGGAGACTCCCGGTTTATTTTCCTGGTCAAAGCGGACTTCAGCCTCAGAATCTGTGACAGCACTTTTCATTTTCTTTAAAATTGTTTTTTCGTCGTCGAGCATGGAAATGTAGCTTTTAGCTTTAGGGTTTGATTTACTCATCTTTTTAAGAGGGTCATCGAGCGACATGATGCGGGCCCCTACTTTAGGAATACGAACTTCCGGAATAGTGAAAATATCATTGTAGCGGGTGTTGAAACGGTGTGCGAGATCCCGTGTCAATTCAAGGTGCTGTTTTTGATCTTCTCCAACAGGGACAATATCCGTTCCGTATAATAGAATGTCGGCAGCCATTAAAGGCGGATAGGTGAGCAGGGCAGACGGCACAGCTTCACTGCTGCCTGATTTGTCTTTAAACTGTGTCATTCTTTCCAGTTCCCCAATATAGCTGATACACTGCATCATCCACCCTAACTGAGCGTGTGCCGGGACTTCAGACTGAATAAATAAAGTCGATTTTTCCTGAGAGATGCCTGAGGCAAGATATAATGCAGCGAGGCTTTTAATATTACTTCGCAGTTCCAGTCGGTCCTGGGGCACAGTAATGGCATGCTGATCAACTATACAAAAATAACAGTTATAGTCTTCCTGCATTTCCACAAAATTTTTCATAGCTCCTAAGTAATTTCCGAGCGTAAGTGTGCCGCTCGGCTGAATGCCGGAAAAAATTGTTTTCATAATTATTACTTCCTTTCAAATGATATTAAAAGACAAAAAAAGCCATTCGTCTCCAAAAATCAGGGACGAATGGACCGCGGTGCCACCCTTATTATCTGCGTTCTATGTAAACGAAGATCTCTTCAGCCTTCTCCGTCTTTCCGGAAAAAGCTCTCCGTGGTATCGGGGGAGAAGCCCGGGACGGCCTACTGACGTTCAGCTGTCCGGCTCGAAAGTCCATTCCTTTTCCCGTGTTGTCTGTTTTCACCTGCCACAGACTCTCTGAATACACTAACGGAAAAGTACTCTTCTTTCTCATCGCCTATCAATATACAAAATATTATATATGCAGGAGAAAAGAAATGCAACTAAAGAAATAATTTAAAATTTCGACTATTAGGAACAGTATTGTGTTCACTTTGTAATTACGTCACTATTAATTTTATGTGCAGGACATTTGTACATTCACTGTAAACAGAAGGAGGAATAGTATGAAGCTAATTCTTAAATTAATTGCTGGTATAACCGCCGGTATATTAATTGGACTCTCAGGAGTGGATCCGCTGATCAGGGCTCTCGTAACTTTTACAGAAGTGTTTGGGCAGTGGATCAATTTTGTTATTCCGCTTATTATACTGTTTTTTATTACATCGGGGATAGCAAGTATCGGCAAAGGTTCTTCTAAACTTGTCGGGGCGACGGTGGGTACTGCGTATTTATCAACCGTTCTGGCCGGTGTAGGAGCTTTCTTTATAGCGGTGCTCATTATGCCTATGGTGACAAGAGACCGTTCAGCACCGGAGGAGGGGACAGCCCCTGAACCGTTCTTCACGTTTGAACTTGCTCCTTTTATGGAGATTCTTACAGCACTTGTGCTGGCTTTCGTATTTGGTATAGGAATAGCTGCATTGAAATCAGATGGACTGAAAAAAGTATTTGATGAAGGTAAGAATATAATAGAAATAGTTATTTATAAAGCAGTTATCCCTTTGCTTCCATTTTACATAGCCGGGATCTTTGTGGACATGGCAGCGGAAGGAACAGTACTGCAGACGCTCCAGGTCTTCGGAATTGTCCTTGCCGTAGCTGTTGCTTCACATTGGGTATGGATTACCATACAATATACTGTTGCAGGGCTGTTATCCGGGCGTAATCCGTTTGCACTTATTAAAACGATGCTTCCGGCCTATTTTACGGCATTGGGAACCATGAGTTCTGCAGCCACTATTCCAGTCACCCTGCGGCAGGCGAAGCAGAACAACGTGAGAGAAGAAGTTGCGGACTTCACTGTACCTCTGAGCGCAACTATTCACTTAGCGGGGAGTGTAATAACTATCGTCAGCTGTGCAGTTGCTGTAATGAGCGTGATGGATGGTTATTCAATACCAGGATTCTTTACGATGCTTCCAGTGATTCTCGCCCTTGGAGTAATCATGGTGGCAGCACCGGGAGTGCCTGGAGGAGCTATATTTGCAGCACTTGGAGTGCTTACGACAATGCTCGGCTTTTCAGAGGCGGCTATGGGTATGATGATTGCACTGTACTTTGCTCAGGACAGCTTTGGTACAGGCGCAAATGTCACGGGTGACGGAGCAATTGCTGTAATTATTGATAAAATTGCTGGAAAGCGCTCCTTGTCCTAAAGATTAGTGAACGTTTTTTATTTAGTTTGAAACAAGTAAGGCCGCCCTGAATAAAGGGCGGCCTTACTTATGCGCTGAAAGTATAGATAGTATAACTTAACGCAAAGTAGGTAATAAGTACAATTAAAGAAGGGAGAGCATAAAAACGGGCCTGCTGTTTGGTGCGAGACGAAAGAACCGCCCCTATTACGACAGTATTCAAAAGAAGTACCGATGCGGCCGTAATAATTGTAACTGGATGAACTGCGGTCAGAACCGCACCTCCCCGAAAGGCAAAATCAATGATAATGAGAATCAACATATTAAAAACATTGGAGCCGAGTATGTTGCCAATGGCCATATTATAATTGGCCAGCTGAACTGCTACAAGCACAGTTACTAGCTCCGGCAGAGAAGTGGCACCTGCTATAAAAAAGGTGCCTACAAAGCTTGAGCTGATTCCAGTCGAAGCAGCAATCTGGTCGCCTGTAATCGAAAGTAGAGAACCGGAAGCGAAAATAATTACAGCAGCAGCAGCAAATCCTATTTTAGCGCGGCGCAGGGAAACAGCATGCATATGAAACTCTGTTTCTAATTCCACCGCTTCGTGGGTTTCTGTTTTTGTAAGATATATCATACCCGCACTGTACATTAAAATTAATACATACATTTCGATACCGGCTCCAAACAGAACAATTCCTGTAGGAAATAAAATAGCCGTAAGCATCAGTCCGGCCAGCAGCAGACTGAGAACAGCTGTTTTCAGCTGGGAGGGGTCGGCTGACCGGAGAAGCTGTTTCCTTCTGTACAGAACATCCATTAAGGCAAGAATAAATATATTAAATAAATTGCTGCCAAATACATTGCTGACGGCAATATCCGGATTATCTACAAATACGGCAGTAAGACTGGTAGTTACTTCCGGCAGAGAAGTAGCTCCTGCAAGCAGAAACGTACCGACTAATAGACCTCCTAAAGAAGTTCTCTCTCCTATAACATCAGCATACGTTGACAGTCGGACAGCTGCCATTACTGTCACTGCAGCTGCGGCAAGGAACACAACATATAACATTCATTTCACCCTTTCTTTGATTCCGGAAAACTGCACAAAAAAGACCTTTTTACACAGCTGTTCCGCTGCATAAAAAGGTCTTGCGTACTTTGGTAATCAAAGCTCCGGGAACCGAGCATCTTAATAGACACTGTAATGACGACTCCAGGACCAGCAGGTCGCTACTCCCCTTTTTACGATATCTTAACTATAACACTATCTATATGATTAGAACAATACATTTAACAATAAGCAGCTGTCTGGGGATTATGATAGAAAGATTCAATTCTCTCATCCAGGTTCATTAAAAGAGCGGCTGCTTTTTCATCACTCATGCGGCGGTAGTGGTGCATCCCCCCGGGTTCCTCGTCGGTTTCGTCAGCCAGTGCCACTACTTCCTGGAGAGCTTCACGGCGGATATTTTTTTCCGGAAGGAATGAGTCTGTGTGAAGCAGGACGGCAAGAGAAATTTCTTTTGCCTTAACAGGATCTTCCCCAAGGCGAATTAAAAGTTTATGTGCCCTCTCGGCCCCTTTAATGGCATGAATATCATTTTGTTTATACAGGTCATAATCCCATTCCCCGTTACGATACCATGTGTAGTGTCCCATATCATGAAGAAATGCCGCTTTGCATGCCGAATCAGGATCGGCTCCTTTTTCAATTGCGAAGCGATACGCATGAAAAGCACATGAAACAGCATGACCTAGACCAGATCGCTTAACGTATTTTTGTGCGGCGGGGTGCTGGAATATATCCAGTAAAGTTACACGGCTCACATCGATCGCCTCCATTTTAAGATATTTTATCTATGATACCTGCTGGCTTATATAAAGTCAATATATTTACCTGATCCGGTATCTAAATTAAGTTGAAATTCTGTCCAGCCCGTCTTTATAATCCATTCTATACTGTTTACGATTATTTAGAAGGTAAACTTACAAAGAGCAGCGAAAAGTAAACTAATAGTAAAATTAAAGTTTTATAATCCAAAGTCATAAATCATTCATTACTTAACGAAGCATCAACGTCCGTAAATTGTTTTTGTTTGCATGCAGGAAAGCCCCGGAAGTGACAAGCGATTGATTCAGCTTCCAGGACAAACGTTCCTCTTGATGAGGCTCACTGAAGATGCAGAAGCATTTCAAATAACAATGATGCTCATCCTTTCTTAAAGGCTGATAAAAGCGGCAATTAGTCTGTTAAAGACCCCAATGGACTTGCCTGTTTGAAATTATCGCTTATAATAGAAGTAGAAGGTCCGAACAGGAGGTGGCAGAATGCACTGGTATGAAAAACTAAATAAATATTTTCCGATTGAAGAAATGAAATCACAGGAGCATATGGAACTGCTGCTAAAAGAGAAAGAAGACATTTATAAGAAAAGCGAAGATGAATATCACGTGATGATGTATGCGGAAATGGAAGACTTTCTATTTATTGATTATCTTTTTGTGTCAAAAGAGGCCAGGGGCAAGGGAATCGGAAGAAAACTTCTTAACGAGCTTAAAAAACAAAATAAACCAATCATTCTGGAAGTGGAACCGGTGGACTACGAAGATACAGATACTGAAAAAAGACAGAAATTTTATCGCCGGGAAGGATTCAGCCATGCAGAATCGATTGGATATAAAAGACGTTCGCTGGCAACAGGAGAAGTAAACAAAATGGAAATACTTTTCTGGAGCCCGGTAAATGAATCTGAAGAAAGTATATATGTGAAGATGCGCCACACGTATGAAGTGATTCATACGTATAAAGATATAGAGCTGTACGGCCGGCCATATGAAGCAGTAGGGAAAGCACTCAGTTACAAGGATAGAAAAAAGAATCCAGGCGGTCAGGATAAAGAGACCGCAAACTAAAATGCCACTCTCGTCAAAACACAGGAAGGAGTGTTTTGTATGAAAGGCAACAAAGCAAAAAGACGATCCAAAAGGAAACTGCTTTGGAGAGATCTTCTGAAAAGAAAGCTTGATGAAGTGAATAAAGCGCCGAAAAAACAGCCGGTGCCTTATTCGAAAACATTTGTCGCATGACGATGAAAATTAATAAACGGCCGTCAGTTTGAGGCGCCGGAGTGTCCCGAATAGTGAGGGGGCACTCTTTTTTTAATTTTTAGAGGATGAGCCTAATTGATAACGTATAATTCTAAATGAAAATGTGATAATATAAACACACGGGTATTTAAGTGCATTGGAATGTGTGTTCGCTTATTGAATACAAGTAGACAATATTCCAGTAAAGCAGGTAATAAGCGAACACATACTTTGAAAAATCTTTAAAACGACGTTTATTATTTTTGAAAAAGGGAAAACGAATAACTACGGAGTTACATATCAATGATTTGTACAACTATTGTCTAAGTTTTTTATAAATATGCTGGTAAAATTAAAAGATTTGTTGTATAATAATTATTATAAACAAGGGATTGCCGCCAGCTTAATAGATAGTACAGATTACTAATTCTGAAGGGAGATTCAGCCTTATGGTCACTCTATTTACATCGCCCAGCTGCACATCTTGTCGGAAAGCGAAAGCATGGCTTGAAGAGCACGATATTCCATTTACTGAGCGAAATATATTTTCTGAACCGCTGTCGGTGGAGGAAGTAAAACAGGTAGTCCGAATGACAGAGGACGGGACTGACGAAATCATTTCTACACGGTCAAAAGTATTTCAGGAATTGGATGTGGAGCTTGATTCAATGCCGCTGCAGGAATTGTTCCAGCTTATAAGTGATCATCCCGGTCTTCTCCGCAGACCGATCATTCTGGATGAAAAACGGATTCAGGTAGGGTATAACGAAGCTGAAATTCGTCGATTTCTACCTAGGAAGGTCCGTACTTTCCAGCTGCAGGAAGCTGCTAAAAAGCTCGTGAATGAATAATTTGCTCTGCTTAACAGATCCAATCGAGTATGATATGATGGTTCAATAAGGGTGAAGGCTGTGAAAAATAGCTTCACCCTTGTTTCTGTTTGGGTAATTGAGCGAAATTTCTGAAAAATATAAGTGTAAATAAGTAATAATTATTTCTTTTCTGCTTCATATCCCTTAAAATGATATATAAGTATTCAAAGAGGGTTGAGCCTAGAAGGGAATGGGAATAGATTAACAATAATCTTTTCTGAAAAAAAGCATCTACAGCAGAGTTAATCTCGCGAAAGGGTGAGACACCATGGAAATAGAAAGAATAAATGACACAACGATTAAGTTTTTTATCACTTACAATGATATAGAGCGACGAGGATTTGACAAAGAAGAAATCTGGTACAGCAGGGAACGGGGAGAAGAGCTTTTCTTTGATATGATGAGCGAAGTAAGTGATCAGGAAAAGTTTGAAATGAACGGCCCGCTATGGGTTCAAGTACATGCCCTGGACAAAGGGCTGGAAGTTATTGTCACAAGAGGGCAGATGAATGATGGTAACGTAAAACTTGAAATTCCTTTGGAAGATGATACGGATTCCGACGTTGACAAAAACATCGTCGATATGCTGGATCAACAGTTTACTTCCGATGGTGAAAATGAAGCTGCCAGAGATCACACCCTTAGCGTAGTAATCGGCTTCCGTGACTTTGAAGATATTATTTCCCTCAGCAGAACTTTTGAAGAACCTGTTCATACGAGTCTGTATCATTTTGAAGAAACGTACTTTGTTTACGTTACGATTGATGACTCTTATACAGATGAAGAGCAGGATAATATGCTGAGCCGTATGCTTGAATTTGGTTACGAATCTGATGTAACTATTCATCGTATCCTTGAATATGGAAAAACAATCCTTGAAGAAGATGCACTTCAGACAATTAAAAATCAATTTGCATAACAAAAATCCGGACTGCTTCAAGCGGTCCGGATTTTTTTTGAAGACATTAATAAAATATAAGCGGCTCTAAAGCTTCCTTGAATTTTCATTCGCCTGTAGAGGATGAGTAAATCAGGTAAAATATTTTCAGTAGTTGAACATACGTTCTCGTTTTTGTATAATGGTTAAAAATGGAGGAATAACTGTGTTCACTGCGTGTATAAATGGGAAAGATCTTATTCATATTGATCATCCGGATTTATCAATTACTAATAAAATAGTTGATAATAGTATTTTTTCCTGCCCTGAATGTGGGAGTCTATTAATAATAAAAGGGGGTACCGGAAAGGTTCGGAAACATTTTGCGCATGTTCAAAAAACTTCCTGTACCGGCAGTGAAGAATCTTTTGAACATCAATATGTTAAAGAACAGATTGCCTTATGGTTAAAAAATCATGGATATCATCCGGAAAAAGAATTTACTATACCAGGCTCAGGAGGCAGAAGAGCAGATATTTACGTTTTTCTAAATGGAAGAAAAGTGATTTTTGAAATTCAAAAATCTTATCTTTCGGCTTTGGAATTTAATAAAAGACAGACCATTTATTCTGAAGCTGGTTACGATGTTTTCTGGATAGGAGTCGAATCGAATGAGAAACGCATTTGGAAAAAAAGAATGTCGGTTCTTGAAACGATTCGATTTCGTGCTTTTCCTTTTATGCATAGTTTCTGTTACAAGTTAGCAGAGGATGCTCTGTATATGGAATTTGGACATGTACAGTTCCAGACGGGAATAAGTCTCTTCCATTCGAAAAAAGTTATTTGGAAAAAAGATCTGCGTGAAAGTCTTTATCCCGAAAAAGCTCCTGTTCCTGCGGCGGCTTATAAAGAGAAAGTTAATCACGAATGGAAAAGTTTGAACAGAAAAAAGAGGCTTTTTCCAAAATTCAACTACTCAAAAACAGAGAAAAAAATCACCGCTTATTATTACATTCATCAGCTTTCACTGAATTATTATCCTTCACTGTGTTTTCTTCCTATATATTCTTTTTTTGGTGTTCAGACAGGAGCAGAAGTGTGGCAGAGCTGGATTCAATGGAAGTATATACAGAAAAAAGGAAGTTGGTTCACTCTTAGTGAAGTTTGTCTTTCGATAACTAATGATCCTGAATTTCACAGCTTTCCAATGTCCCATCACCCGGCTAACGCAGTTAGGCAGGCTCTGAGAAAATATCTTTCTATAATGGAGCTGTTCGGAGTTCTTGAGCGTATTTACCCGGGAGTTTATAAGGTCATTCAGCCTCTGACAGTTAAAAAGTCGATGGAACAGCTTCTTGAGGACGACAAATATATCTACCATAAGATAAAAAGCTGCCTTGAAAATAAAACATAGATAAGTAGAACATCCGCTTTCATTTTCGTGGGGAGACTTTTCGGCAGGTCCGGTCTCAGTTGATTTCACCCTTCTTTCTCCCGGTGGGAGCAGGGATCATTCTTTATCGCTTTGAAAGCCCTGTGTCACCTGCAGCTTCCTCGAGCTTACGCTTCGTTTTTCCTTTACTTATAAGGGGAAGTGCCTGCTTATCATGGATAAGGTTCCCTATTCGCAAAAATAGTTGCTAAGGTGATTTTTTGAGACGCCTGCGGGAAAAAGAAAGCTGGAAAATCCTCCCCCCTGCGTAAAGAGAGTCAAAAGCATTCTCCGCGGCAGGTGAAAAGAACCACAGGCACCCTTGTATCAATACGGAGCTTTAACAGAGCCTGCTATTATGAAAATCATATTGTTTCAAATAAATGATTCCACCATAATAGAAGGCTTTTTCTCCCTCATGGTACTATAATTATGTATTGGTGTATCAGTTGACTTCTGCTAGTGATGATTCTCATAGTAAACATTTCCACATCTGGACATGGACAAGGCATCTGCAGACACTTTTATACCGAAAAGACTGAAAAGCTAAATAAAATTTCTTTCGTTTATAAAAATATTTGAACATTTGACGTGTAACCTCTATGATAATATCAGTGCTATTTTTCTAATTATTATAAATTTTGGGGGACGATATTATGGCTGCACCAACAAAACTGCCTGAACGAAAAGATATTCCTAAAGACCGAACGTGGGACCTGGAAGACATTTTTGCAACGGACGAAGAATGGGAGCAATCTTACAGCAGGTTGAAAAACAGAATACCGGAAATAGCTGAGTACAAAGGTCGACTGGCGGAATCCGGGAAAACTTTGTATGAAGCTCTGCAAAAAGAAGATGAACTTTCTATTGAACTGGGACAGCTTTTTGTATATGCCCGTATGAGGTATGATGAAGACACGACGAACTCCTTTTATCAGGGTCTTAATGAAAAAGCCAGACAGCTTCTTGTGCAGCTGGGAGAAGAAGCTTCGTATATTACGCCGGAAATTCTTAGTATGCCGGAGGAAAAAATACAAAATTTCTTAGATAACGCTCCAGAGCTGAAGCTTTACGGACATGCCCTGGAACGCCTGAATAAAAAGCGTCCGCACGTGCTGACGGAAAAAGAGGAATCACTGCTGGCCCAGGTGAGTGATGTTACAGGAGCTTCGTCGAATACGTTCAGCATGCTTAATAACGCCGATTTAAAGTTTCCTTCCATAGAAGATGAGAAGGGGGAGCAGGTCGAAGTTACTCAGGGACGCTTTATTGGTTTTATGCAGAACGATGACCGGCGTGTAAGAAGAGATGCTTTTAAAGCAATGTATGATACGTACAGCAGCTACCATAATACATTTGCGAGTACGCTGGCGGGAAATGTGAAGAAAAATATATTTTCATCTAAAGTCAGGAAATATGAATCTGCAAGACAGGCTGCTTTAAGCAAAAATCATATTCCGGAAGTAGTATATGACCAGCTTGTGTCTACAGTGAACGATAATCTGCATCTGCTTCATCGCTATCTGGATATTAGAAAAAAGGCGCTCGGGTTGGATGAGCTCCATATGTATGATTTGTACACCCCAATAGTTAAGGATGTTGATTTTGAAGTTTCCTATGACGAAGCTAAAGAATTGATGGTCAAGGGACTAGCTCATATGGGGACGGAATATCAGAATATTGTTGAAGAAGGATTGAACGACCGTTGGGTGGACGTGGAAGAGAGTGCAGGTAAAAGAAGCGGAGCTTACTCTTCCGGGACATATGGAACAAAACCATACGTGTTGATGAACTGGCAGGATAATATCAGTAACTTATTCACACTTGCCCACGAATTTGGTCACTCAGTACACAGTTACTACACGAGAAAAAATCAGCCTTACCCTTATGCTGATTATTCCATCTTTGTAGCTGAAGTAGCTTCGACGACGAATGAAGCACTTCTTAACAGCTATCTGCTTAATAAGGAAACGGATAAACAGCGCAGGTTGTATTTACTGAATAACTTTCTGGAAGGTTTCCGGGGGACAGTTTTCCGCCAGACAATGTT
Organism: Bacillus sp. (in: firmicutes); assembly: GCA_003560495.1. GTDB lineage: Bacteria > Bacillota > Bacilli > Bacillales > Salisediminibacteriaceae > Alkalicoccus. Next base: position 39,354 of record PWLM01000204.1, read on the forward strand.
TGCCGAATTTGAACAGCTGATTCATGAGAAAGCTGAAGAAGGAGTTCCATTGACTCCGGCAATGCTGAATGAAACGTATTACGAATTAAATAAAAAATACTTTGGCAGTGAAATTGTCATCGATGAGGAAATTGCCTACGAATGGTCAAGAATACCTCATTTCTATATGAATTTTTACGTTTATCAGTATGCTACCGGTTACAGTGCGGCTACAGCACTGGCTAAGCAGATTCAGAAGGAGGGAGAACCTGCAGTAGAAAGGTTTACTGATTTTCTGAAAGCAGGCAATTCTGATTATCCGATCAACGTGCTGAAACATGCCGGTGTGGATATGACTTCATCGGAACCGATCCAGCAGGCTCTGGATGTGTTTGAAGAAACATTGAATGAACTGGAAAATCTAATGTTTCACGAATGAAAATAATCCGTGGTACGAATTATTGAGAAATAAGTTACCCGATAGAAAGAACAATTATTTTCAAAAGGATAATTAAAAAATATCTTAAAAAACTGCTTCAGCCCGTAAATGGCTGAAGCAGTTTTTTAGTGCTGCTATAATTTTAATAAAGAGAGCGCCATATGGACCCGTGTTTAGCAGGAATTTCCTCTACTTTACGCTGGAGTTGAAGCTTCCGCATTTCCCGGTGCGCCTCTTCCAGTTTTAAGTCGTAAACGACCGCAATTTCCTTAGTAGCTACAAGGGAATAGAAAGATACAAATTCCTCCAAAGGCACGGGAGAACATTTTGAAAGTTTTTTATCTGTCATATCCTCCAGAATTTCCTCGTAAACGCTGTAGTTGTACATCCCTTCCACTTTAAGTCCCGGTTCATTCACATCCTCACCAAAAAATACAATGGAAGGTGCAGATACTATATTCATTTCCTTTACGAGCTCTTTGTCGTCCTGAAGAGCTTTTTTTGTGGTCGCAGAGTGGAGATCTTTTACAAATTCCCGGACGTCCATTCCTTTTACGCGAAAGGCACAATTAATAAGAACTTCTTCTTCGGCGATATTTTCTTTATGAAGAAAAAGTGCTTCGCGAACTCTTCTCATGTATCTTGTACCAATGCCTTTTCCCTGCAGTTCCGCAGCTTTGATGGCACTTATAGCTGTTTCGGGTGTTGAAAGAGAGTTTTCGTGCCATACATCCCCATCGCATGGCATCCCCGTCCTGCATGCCGTTTCATGATAAGCTTTCGCCATATCTTTCGTCAATGAACGTCCGCTCCGGCAGGAAGAGTCAAACGAGTTTAAATCGTTTGCCAGTACCGGAGTGATTGCCAGATAACGGCCGTACTCCATCTTCATTTTTTTCATAATTGGCTCCAGTGCCCAGCATTCGGGGCACAGCGGATCGATAAAGACATACATTTCAAGCAGCTTCTGCTCGTCGTTGTTATTATAAACATCGGAGGCTTCTGTGGGGCAGCAGTAATCCTTTTCTTCATCACAGACATAAGTCGGCTGTTGATTAATCGTCAATTCTGATCCCCCCTGGCAGCATTATTTGAATGATTGACCATATGTCTGGCTGTAAAGCTTAACCGTTCGAACATGGCTGAGCGCAGAGGTTCTTCGATTTCTGCCTCTGTTAAAGCCTGAGCCATGCAGGAAAGCCAGGCATCGGCGCGCGCTGGTGTGATAACAAATGGCATGTGACGGGCGCGCAGCATTGGATGACCGTGTTCTTCCGTATATAGCGGAGGACCGCCGAAAAACTGGGTTAAAAACTGTGTTTGTTTTCTTTTTGTTTCTGTTAGATCGTCTGGAAATATTGGTTTTAAGTCAGGGTGATCGGAAACATGTCCGTAGAAGAGGTCCACGACCTCTTCCAGCCTTTCCGGACCCAGCAGATCGTAAACATTATATTTTTCATTCATAAATTATCCCTCTTTACTGAATGTACCGTAATTGTAGCAAGGGTTGTAGAGAGTGGCAACAATTGTGAACTATTAGTGACAATTTAAGTGAGCCGGTCTCTGCCCCGATTGCTTATCATACCCGGCTTTACAGCAGGATGCAAATCATATGCAGATAATCAATACTTTCCTGCAGATCCGTATACCTTCTGCTGCAGAAAAGTTTTTACAATAGAGAAAAGGGAAAAGAAAAGGCCTGATTGTTTGTGAAAGAAGCTTTGTCAGCCTTTGACGTAATGTTAATTATGGGATTATTTATGCTTGATGTTTCATAATTTGTAAACAGATTAATTAAAGCTTCATTTACCAAAAAAACTCCATGCAGTTAAGCATAGAGTTTTGGAGAAGTATATGTTGTATTATTCAAACGCAGCTTTATAGAATCGGGCAATTTTATTGTCAGGCTGATTCCAGGTAAGGTCCCATTTTTGAAGGAGTTTATTAAAAGCTTCTTTTCCTTTTACTTCGTCCGAGCACTCAAATTCAAGTTCGAAATCAGTAACATTCACATAGTCGGACCGATCAAGAACGAGAATTCCTTCGTCGAGCTCTGTTTCAAGGCGCTCTGTCTGTAGCATCCCTAAATATTGCAGTTCGGGCATTGTTCCAAGAAGAGAAATGAGCTGGTCAGTAGTTTCCCCCTGAGGCAGCAGGCCTTTCTGCTGAAGAGCTGTGAAAGCCGAACTGCCGATTTCCTGGTGAGTTTCGAGCAGTCCGCCTGCCTCGTGAGGCTGCTTCAGCGTAAGGACATAGCCGTTATCTTTTTCACGTACGCGCAGTGCGGCACCTAACTTTTTTAAATCGAGCCCGCTTGTTTCAAAGTAATGGTTTACTTGGGTGAAAGTTAGTTTATCCTGATAATAATCCATCATATCCTGATAAGTTTTTTCGTCAATAAGCTGTTTGAATTCAATCTCAATTTCCTGAGTCATAGAGCATCTCCTGTCTGAGTTAGTTTATAATCATTATTCCACACGGAGAAACAGTTTTCAATGAAGGGCCGGCAGAGAATTTGCAGCTGTTTTTAAGTTTACAAAAGCGGAAATTAAAGATATTATGATAAACTGGAAAAGTAGGTAACAGAAAGGGGAAATACAATGATTCACGCATCACATATAGAAGAAAATGAAGGTACTCTGATAGTGCGCACGGATGTGACTCTTCCATTTCACGGACTGGAAGCGGAAGGTCGTATGCTAGTAGATTCAGACGCAGGGGCATTTGTGTACCTACTTGGACATGGAGAGGAATTTATACACCTTCGTTTTGAAGAAAATACGTGGAATGAGATACATACATATCGGCAGACAGAAAAGCCTGTATACGTAAGTACTGGCATTAAGCCGGTGGAATTGGAAGACTTTTGGACTGAGATTGATTTTCTGCTGGATAATATCCGTGGTAATCAGAATTACGGAAAAGAATTCGTAAATAAAATAGAAAAGATATTTATGGAAGACAGCATGGAGGAGTGAAAAAGATGATGGATTGGGATGTGATGCTCACCCCGTATAAGCAGGCGGTGGAAGAGCTCAAAATTAAGCTCAAAGGAATACGGGATCAGTATCAGCTGTCCTCCAAGCATACCCCGATCGAATTTGTAACCGGGCGGGTGAAGCCGGTTTCCAGCATACTGGAAAAAGCAAAGCGGAAAAATATTCCATTAAATCGCCTGGAGCATGATATGCAGGACCTTGCCGGAGTGCGTGTGATGTGTCAGTTTGTCGGGGATATCGACACAGTGGTAGGATTAATTAAAGCCAGGACGGATTTTGAAATTGTGGAAGAACGGGATTACATTAAACATAAGAAAAGGAGCGGCTACCGTTCCTATCATATGATCCTCCGATATCCTGTACAGACGATTGAAGGAGAAAAACAGATCCTTGTAGAACTGCAGGTGCGTACACTCGCTATGAATTTCTGGGCTACTATAGAACACTCCCTGCAGTATAAATATTCAGGTGAAATTCCTGATGAAATTGAGCAGAGGCTGGTGAAGGCTGCAGAGGCCGCATTTCAGCTGGATGAAGAAATGTCAAAGATTCGAGGAGAGGTACAGGAAGCGCAGAAAATCATGACAAAGAAACAGGAAGCATCAAGACGAAAGTCGTAAATGTATGGAAAAAAGAGGGAGGCGGTCAGGTGAAGTTTAATGTGAGATCCAGGGGAGATCATGCGTCCAATGTGCTGACACAGCGTGTAAAATCCTATCTTGAAGAATTTGGACTAATTTATGATGAAGAAGAACCTGAAATCGTTATTTCCATTGGAGGAGACGGGACACTGCTGGAAGCTTTTCATCAGTATTCCTACCGTCTGGATGAAACAAGTTTTGTAGGTGTGCATACTGGTCACCTCGGCTTTTATGCCGACTGGCAGCCGGAAGAGGTTGAAAAGCTGGTAATTCATATTGCCAAAACCCCTTTTAAAATTGTGGAATATCCGCTTCTGGAAGTCCTTATCCGACATACGAATGATTTGGAAACAGAACGATACCTTGCTCTGAATGAGTGCACGGTAAAGAGTATGGAAGGGTCTCTTGTTATGGATATTGAAATAAAGGGGGAACAGTTTGAAACATTCAGAGGGGATGGATTATGCATGTCCACTCCTTCCGGAAGTACTGCCTATAATAAGGCTCTTGGAGGAGCGATTCTCCATCCTTCGCTTGCTTCGATTCAACTGGCGGAAATGGCTTCTATTAACAACCGCGTTTACCGGACGATCGGTTCCCCTGTCGTACTTCCAGAGCATCACACCTGCCTGCTGAAACCAAGAAGTGATGTAGATTTTCAGGTGACTCTTGATCATTTAACGCTTGTACAGAAAAAAGTTAAATCTATTCAAGTGAGGGTCGCAGCGGAAAAAATACGTTTTGCCCGTTTCCGGCCTTTTCCATTTTGGAAAAGGGTAAAGGAGTCATTTATTTAATGTGCAGCTCCTCGATAGAGCTTTCGTGGAGAGTTACCGCCTTGGATTCTGGAAAGACACTGCGTGAATTTCTCCGGCAGAGGAAGGGAATGTCACGCCGACTGCTTGCAGATGTGAAATTTAAAGGAGGGGAATTGTTAATCAATAACCATCCGTCAAAAGTTTCCGTACGGCTCGAAGAGGAGGATGAAGTTCTGGTGAAACTTCCACCGGAGGAAATCAGCCCAAATATTGTTCCGGTGAACATCCCTTTAAATATAGTATATGAAGATGATCACATCCTGCTCATTAACAAACCTCCCGGGCTTCCTGTACTCCCAATGTCGGACAGAAGCCTGCCTTCTGTGAGCGGAGCCGTTCTGAGCCATTACATGCAGACAAGCTGGCCGGCTACAGTGCATATTGTGACAAGGCTGGACCGGGATACGTCAGGTGTTATGCTTATTGCAAAACATTGCTATGCGCATGGAAAACTGTCGGCTGCTCAGAAGAAAGGATCTGTAAACAGGATCTATGAAGCCTTAACAGAGAAGAGGTTTCCTTGGGAGGCCTGCTCAATCTATGCCCCGATCGGACGGCGTGATGGAAGTATAATTGAGCAGGAAGTTACGTCTCACGGAAAATACGCAGTTACTCATATTACAAAAATAGATTCTGACAGCGGAACCAGACTCCGTCTTCAGCTTGAAACAGGAAGAACCCATCAAATTCGTGTACATTTAAGCTGGCTGCACTATCCTCTGGCAGGAGATACGCTTTATGGAGCAGAGAGGGAGACTGCATCAGGAAGGCAGGCACTCCACGCTGCGGGTATCGCATTTCGTCATCCTCATACAGGTGAAGAAATGATAATGGAAGTTCCCGTTCCTTTTTAAAATTAAGCTATGTTAAAGGACGCCTTTGCTGCTTTTTTACGTCAGGTTTTCTAAATAGATTTTCACTATAAAGCATATTGACAAAAGCTTGTGAAGTGCGCTGATTGAAATTTACTCAGATCCTTTTTTACCACCCGCAAAGTCCTTAAATTTTTCCGGTGCTCTCGGCATTTCAGATGCTGCACAAACAAACGTTTTTTCCGGATAACGGAAAGCTGTTAATTTTCCACCAAAAACACAGCCGGTATCAATATTTACTGTTTTACCAACAATTCTTGGTGTGATGACAGGAGTATGACCATAAACAATGCAATTTTCTCCCTGTGGGTATATTTCAGGCCAGTCTCTCCGGACGGGGAAACCTTCTTTATCCTTCGCTCCAGTAACATCCCCATACAATACAAACGACTTCACTCTTCGATCTTTCCTGCCAATATCCTTGTGTCTAATACCGGCGTGGGCTACTACTAAATTAGCGGCATCAAGCATTAAATACAAGGGGGCATTTTCATATAGATTTCGAAACGTCCCTGCTGCCGTCTGCTGCTCCCCAGGGGGGAGGGCTTCCCATTCAGCGATGGTTGTTTCCAAGCCGTTGTTAATTCGTACATCCCGACCTATAAAAAATCGATAGAGTTTATCGCAGTGATTCCCAGGACAGTACAAAGCCTGTTGTTTTTTTACCCATATGCTGACATCTTTTATAACACCTAAAGAATCGGGTCCCCGATCTGTTAAGTCTCCTAAAAAAACGGGCATCCTGTTTTCGGGGTGATAAAGTCCGCCGTTACTCTGTTTATATCCGAGTTTTCGAAGCAGAGTGTGCAACTCCTTCCTGCATCCATGAACATCACCTATTACGTCATACATGTGTATCCCTCCTTATTTTAACGATATTGTAGCATGAAAACGTTGACGCTTTAAAAGCTCTAATGTAACATTAGCACCAGGTAATAACAGCAAGCACATATTGAGGGAGGAAACAGTATGATTAATCTGGATTTGTCCGGCCGCACTTATGTAGTAATGGGGGTCGCAAATAAAAGGAGCATCGCCTGGGGAATTGCAAGAGCACTTGATCAGGCGGGTGCTGATATCGTTTTCACCTATGCAGGAGAACGTTTTGGGAAAACTGTTCAGGAGCTGGCAGATTCCCTGGAAGGAAACCACAGCGTTCTTCCTTGTGATGTAACCCAGGATGAGGATATAGAGAAAGCTTTCGAACAAATAGGGCGTAAATCGGGGACGATTCACGGTATCGCACATTGTGTGGCCTTTGCGAGCCGGGAGGAGCTGGAAGGTGAATACTTGAATACGACACGTGATGGATTTCTCCTGGCACATAACATCAGCTCTTATTCACTGACTGCTGTAGTGAAAGCAGCCAGGCCTTTCATGTCAGAGGGCGCAAGTATTGTTACTATGACCTATTTAGGCGGCGAACAGGTCGTTAAAAATTACAATGTCATGGGAGTTGCCAAAGCGAGCTTGGATGCAAGTGTTAAATATCTGGCTAACGACCTTGGAAAGGAAAACATTCGTGTAAATGCGATTTCTGCCGGACCTATTCGAACGCTTTCTGCCAAAGGAATCGGTGGATTTAATGAAGTAATTAAAGAAATGGAGGATAATGCGCCGCTGAAGAGGACCGTAACTACGGAAGAAGTCGGCAGCACCGCTGTTTTTTTAATGAGTGACCTATCCAGCGGTATTACGGGAGAAATTCTCCATGTAGACGGTGGCTATAATACGATAGGCATGATGTAACGATTACGAAACGAAGCAGGGCCCTGACGATGCATCGTCAGGGCCCGTTTTTAATGAGTAATATTAGTCATTATGGAAAGGGTCTGGACGGTTCTTAAACTGTTTTGTAAAAAGAAAGAGAGCAGCTGCTGCTATTACAGAAATTACAAGAAAAAGGTTGGAATAAATCAGGACATTATCTGAATAAACTACAGGGTTAAACTGAAGACTGACATTCTGGAGATCGAGAAAAGCTCCAAAAACAGCGCTGGAAACAGCACCTGACATAAAATTCATCAAATTAAACATTCCTATACCTACTCCTGTTTTTTCCTTCGGTACAAGTTCAGTAAGGAGATTGGCAGTTGAGCTTTGGATCAGCGGAAAAGCCACATACTGCACGAGAATGCATAATGCAAGAAGATAAGGTGGGATACCGATAAAAGTTGAAATTAAAAAACTTCCAGCAATAGCGAGTAGAAAAGCGGTCTGAAGTACAGGGAAGCTGCCGCGGCTTTCTACAAACCTCCCGCCTCGCTGGCCGACTAGTGCTGCTCCCATAGCTCCCGGAAAAAGGAGCAGACCGATCTCTACAGTACTTAATCCATAGACGGATCTGGCCATAATAGGAACGATAAAGATCATACCGAACATGACACTTGTCCCAAGGAAACTCGTTAGTACCGCGGTTGTGTAATATTTATCTTTCAGCATCTCCAAGTCTATAAAAGGAGCGGGATGTTTACGGATATGCAGATAAAATGCAGTTAATGATACAGTGAAAATGGTAAGCCCGATCCAGCTGAACATAGTTATAAAGAACAGAAGGCCGGCTACGGAGGAGGCGAGAAGAATTGCACCAGGTATATCGACCGAACCGCTTCGCACCTTTTCATCCGGAATCCATTTTCTTAAAAAAGGAATAGCTATCAGTGATATAATTGAAAGAATAAATAAATAGCGCCAGTCAAACGCTCCGCCTACAAAGCCTCCGGTTATCGGGCCGAGTCCGGAGGCGAAGGCTACTGTGGCCGAGACTGTGCCAAAAACCCGGCCTCGTTCCTTCGGCATAAACCTTGCTGGTATAATAAAGGCAAGCGCGGGAATGGTAGCTCCCCCCATTGCCTGGATGATCCGTGCAATAAGAAGAAACGCATAATTTTGTGAAAAGAGACCAATAGTGGCACCTGTGGCAAATAAAATTATTCCGATAGTCAGCAGTCTTTTGATCGGATAAATATCAGCCAGTTTTCCATACATCAGTGCTCCAACAGCAAATACTAATATATAACCCGTCATTACCCAAGTCACCTGGGAGGGGAGCAGATCAAAATCTTCAGCTATATCCGGGATAGCTACATTAAACATTGTGCCGTTCATTACAGTAAATGCAAGAATAATACAGAGCAGAAGAACAAGTCTGTTCTTTTGTTTTTTAGTTAATTCTTTGTCCTGTGGAATTGAATCAGTCATAATAGTGCCTCCAGTAGGTCAGTCACAAAAAAATCATAGAAAACCACAAGGATTCTCCATGAAACATTAAAAGTGTATGCATAATTGAATAAGGGAATATATATTTCATAATGACCGGGAAAATATTTCGACTCTGAAAATACCCGTAGTTCATCTTACGTTTTCTGACTGAAAAAATCAACGAAAATAGTTTTTAAAAGGAGTGTCTATAGTGGAAACAAAAAATATTGTAGGTATTGCAGGAAGTTTGAGACAGGAATCACTCAATAAATCGCTTTTGAAGTTTATGTCAGAGGAAGAGTATGAAGGATTAAATATTCATATAGAGAGCCTTGAAGAAATTCCACTGTTTAACGCCGATCTCGAAGAAGGCGGAGATCCTGCACCGGTGGCGATATGGAAACAAAAATTAAAAAAAGCGGACGGCATACTTATTGTTACACCAGAATATTCCCAGGGAACTCCCGGCGTGCTGAAAAATGCATTGGACTGGGCCGGCAGTATGACCAATGAAAATGTACTTTACCACAAGCCTGTGATGCTTGCAGGTGCTACACCTACAAGAATGGGTACGGGGTTTTCCCAGGCACAGCTCCGTCAGACACTGGCAGCCTGCGATGCTTATCCGCTTCAGCAGCCACAGGTTTTTATTCCTCAGGCACATAAAATCATAGAAAAAGGGAAAGTATCGGATGAGAAAACTGCCCATTTTCTAAAAGAGGCTGCTGCGTCCTTCCTTGACTGGATAGTTCAGTTGGAGAAGTAAAAGAGATATGCTTAGAGCTGGTCCTGACTGTACAGAGGGTATCCCGCAGCGGGTCATACCCCGGATCAGATTAAAGTCATAAGCTGATTCTCACTGTTAAATGAGTCAGGGAGCTATAACTTGCAGCCAGGGGATAAACCGGGTTAAGCTGGTTCTTATAACACTATCAAAGGTGGGGATTTCAAGAATGGAACTGCTCGACTGGAGCTATGGAAGACGATATCAAATTAAAGCGGTCTTTTCGAAGTTTCCAAATTCCATGGTGATTTTCCGTTCTTTTCCATCCTATTATTTTATTTATACTGTACGCTGGTCTGATGCGGATCCAGTTGTCAGACGAAGTGATCTGGAAAAAATGGAACGAATATTAAATGATATGCTGGGGCTGCTTGATCATTATGAGGGCCGTCGGGCGGCGAGGACTCAGTCAGAGAAGTAAAAATTCCCAAAAACTGTTCCTCCAAGGTAACTCAGTACAAACATCAGCAGGCCGAAGCTTACAATTACTTTGGTTTTTTGACCATCTGTCATATTAATAAATTTTTTGATCATTAGTTTCTCCCACTTTCTTATTAATTTAGCTGTGCTGTAGTCCCATGTTGATCTAAAAGTCTCTTTTTCTTTTGCCGCAGGCCGGATTCAGCGAAGCTTCCAATTATACTAACGAATATTAATAACATTTTTAACCGTGATTTATGACTGTGGATCGAATGGAAAACTCCTATGAATACAAAATACCACGCTGCAATAAAAAAATCATCACCAGTACCAAAGTTTCACTTCTTCAGCTTTTATAGAAAGCGGAGGTAGTAAACGTTTACATCAGGAACTATTTTAAAATTTAACACAAAAAACGGCAGTTATAACGAGGTGAGAATATGGAGAACCAGTCAGATAGAGAAAAAAAGATTATTGAAAGTTTTCAGCAGGATGAACAGATGATGGCTCATGTGTTTGCGCAGTGGTGCATTAATAATGATCTGAACCCTGAAGAAGTTTATGCTGAAGCTTACGGGACTGCAGACAATACTGTGCTCCGGGAAGCAGTTAAACTGACTGTTTCTAAAGAAGAAGCAGGGCCTATTGAAACCGAGACGCTGTTAGGAGTATTAGCTCTTTTTGGAAATCACGATCTTGCAGAAGCCGTCACAAACCGATCTGAGTTAATAAAAAGAAAAGAGGAATGAATCAGATGAAACCAATTTTACCTTTGCTTGCATCCACAGCGATACTCACGGCATGTGGAGCGGTGAACGAAAACACAGATGAGACAACAGGAGATGAAGCGGGAGATTCAGCAGTTTATGAAGTTGCTGTTATACCTTCCCAGTCGATTGGAGAAATGGAAGAAGGTCTTTCTCTTTTGGAAGAACATCTGGAAGGTGCCCTTAACCGGGATGTGGAGGTGACCCACTATCCGAGCTATAATGCTGTTGTAGAAGCGATTAATTACGGTCATGTGGACCTGGCTTATTTTGGTCCTGTTACATATTTAATTGCCTATGAACAAAGTGGCGCTGAAGCTATACTTACGCAGATAGTCGATGGAGATCCTTACTATTATTCTTATATTTTAACGCAGCCAGATGCTCCCTGGGATTCGCTGGATGAAATGGTGGAAGATACCGAAAGTGTTGATTTTGCTTTTGGAAGCCAATCCTCCACCTCAGGTTTTGCAGTGCCCGGGTATGAGCTTTATGAGCGCGGTGTTTATGAGAATGAAAGCACCTATGATTTTGCTGATGTCCGCTTTACCGGCTCTCATGACATTACTGCCAATGCGGTGGCTAATGGCGACGTAGATGCTGGAGCGATCGATAGTGCAATATATAATGCGCTTATAGACGATGAGCTGATTGACGAAGAAGACTACAAAATTATTTGGGAGTCCGAACAGCTTTATCAGTACCCTTGGGCTGTTCCAGGAGGTACGGATGAAGAGCTGAAGGCAGAAGTGCAGGAAGCATTCCTGGAAATTGAAGATGAGCGTATACTTCGTATTTTCGGAGGCGCAGAGGCTTTCACTGAAGCATCCCACGATGAGTATGACAGTGTGCTTGAAGCTGCGAGGGCTTTTGATCTTTTGGATCCGGAAGAAACGGAAGAGAACAATGACACTAATGATTCAGAATAAGAGTGCTTACTGATGGTCTGGTTCCGCAAGCGCCTTTTTATTTATGCAGTTCTAATTTTGCTGCTGCTGGTATTCAGCGGCATCGGATCGGATTTTTCTTTAACTGCTTTATTTCAGCTCGGCAATACATGGGATTTTATGCAGAGAAATTTTTGGCCGCTCCGTTGGGATTTGTTTCCTTATCTTCTTCAGCAGTCTCTTATAACTTTATCAGTAGCTTTTTTTGGCACATTTATGGCACTAGTTATCGCACTGCCTGTAAGCTTTCTTGCAGCAGAAAATACTTCCAGGACATCTCTAGGTTTTTATTCCGTCAGATCCCTTCTGAGTTTGTTCCGCTCCGTGCCGGAAATTGTTTTTGGTCTTATATTTGTTGTCTCTTTAGGTCTTGGGCCTTTTGCCGCACTTCTGGCTATTTTTCTCCACAATGTATCCGTACTCGGGAAACTAATTGCAGAGCTTGTGGAATCATCGGATAAAGGACCGCAGGAAGCGATGATGTCAGTCGGGGCCGGGAGAAGAACCGGCCAGTTGTTTTCTATCCTGCCGCAGATCTGGCCTAACGTTCTTTCCCATTATTTTTATCGGTTTGAAGTAGCAATCAGAACATCTCTCGTACTCGGAATGATTGGTGGCGGGGGTCTTGGACAAAGTTTAATGAACTATTACAACAGCCTTGCATACGACTCCATGGCTTCAGCAATAGTTATCATAATGGTGCTGGTAATCATTGTTGATGTCAGTGGCGGCATTGTTAGAAAGCGTGTTATTTAAGCTTAATTTCGTGGTAAGACACGGGATTTATATAGAAGAAGATTTCTTCTTCGGAATTCTGGAAGGTATTAGAGAAATGAATCAGCCGTCAATCAAAAAAACGGCGATGGATAAAAGGGCAGGGGGGTGAATGCATGCTGAGTTTTAGAAATGTCAGTGTAGTATACGAAAAGGGAGAAGCCCCCGCATTAAACAATATTAATTTGGAAATCAGTCCAGAAGAGTTTGTGTGCGTACTCGGAAGAAGCGGTGCCGGTAAGTCTACATTTATACGTACTATTAACGGTCTTCAGACACCGACGGCCGGCACGGTTACAGTGCTTGGGAATGAATTAAACTGTCTGAAAGAAAAAAGGCTGCGTAAACTTCGTTCAGAAATCGGCATGATCTTCCAGCACTTTCACTTAATACCCAGGATGTCAGTGAAACAAAACGTCTACACCGGCCGATTTGGCCAGCGTCCGGCCTGGAAAAATATGCTTGGTTTATATTCTGACGAAGAAAGAATGCTTGCAGACTCTTATTTAAAAGAAGTAGGCTTGTATGAATTTCGTGAGCGCAGAGTAGAAAGGCTTAGTGGAGGCCAAAAGCAGCGGGTAGGTATCGCAAGAGCAATGGTACAGGAGCCTTCTATACTGCTCGGTGATGAACCGGTCGCAAGCCTTGATCCGACAACTTCGGATCATATATTTCAGCTGCTGAAGTCGCTCCATCGGAAACGAAAGCTGACCACTATCATTAATGTGCATGATATCGAACTTGCTGAAAAATTTGCTACCCGTATTATCGGTTTGAAAAACGGTGAAATCGTGTTTAATGGCACGCCGGACGAAATGACTAAAATGGATCTTCAGCATATTTATAAGTAAATGGAATAAGATAACAGGAAGCGTTTGCAAGAATTTCTGTTATAAGCTAGGATAAATACAAGTGGATCTCTGTAGTTAATTTCAAGCATGTATATAAAATGGAAGGTTTGAAGTTAAAGTATGTCGAAGTTATTACCGGTATTTATCATGTAAGAGTACAAATCGAAAGGTGGGTTAATGATGTTTTGCAGAAGAGCAGTGAAAGAAGATATAGAAGATATTCGGGACATTGCTGTGCAGTCCTGGCATGATACCTATGAAGGAATAATTCCAAGGGAGTCACAGACTAAATATTTAGAAAAATACTATAGCGAAGAGCGTCTGCAGGAACGTATTGATAAAAATCATATGTTTGTCTGTGAAAAAGCCGGGCGCGTAATTGGCTTCGCCAGCTTTTTTTATGAAACAGTAGATTCAGCGGAAGTTGAAGCTATATATGTACTTCCAGGTGCACAAAGAGAAGGTGTGGGATCTGCTTTGATGAGACATTTATGGAGTCATATGCAGAACGTAAGAGAGTTGTATATAGATATTGAATCAGGAAATGAAAAAGCTGAGAATTTTTATAAGTTGAGCGGTTTTGAATTCCAAACAGAGTTCGAAGAAGATTTTGAAGGCCACCGATTAAAAACGAAGCGTCTTCGAATGAGAGCGGAAGATGAAAAACTGCACCGTCTGTAATAAAGAAGCAGTCTGCCGGTTCATGGCAGACTGCTTCTTTATATATTGAGTTAATAAATTACACTGTGCTTACCAGCAGCCCGGACTTTTGAGCGTTTTTTTAAAAGCTGTGTTAAAGTCTGTCTGCTGTTGATA
>PWLM01000240.1 GCA_003560495.1 Bacillus sp. (in: firmicutes)
CGAACATTAAAGTGGGGAACCAAGGCCCTGTTTCAGTACCCCAATGATTTTAAACAAATCCTCTGTAGTGATAAAGCGGGGAACAGAGGATGCTGACTGCTGTATTGACACTGCTGCTCGGAATTCTCGTCATTCTTATTATCATTGCTGCCAACGGGTATTTCGTCGCCCAGGAGTTTGCCTATATGTCGGTCGACCGTTCCCGGCTGAATGTCCTGGCCAAGGAAGGCGACAAAGCAGCGGAACGGGCATTGGCGGTCACACGTCGGACGTCGTTTATGCTTTCCGGCGCTCAATTAGGCATTACGGTGACGGGGCTGCTCGTCGGGTACGTGGCAGAACCGCTTGTCGGACAGAGTCTCGGCTTATTGCTCGGCGGGGTGGGAGTGCCTGCTGCGGTGAGCATTCTCGTCGCTACTGTCCTGGCGTTGGCTGTCTCGACAATAGTACAGATGATCTTTGGCGAGTTGTACCCTAAAAATCTGGCGATTGCCAAACCCGAACCGTTGGCTCTGAAGCTTGCCCAGTCAACGAATATATATTTAGGGATGTTCGGATGGCTGATTAAAATTTTCGACGGTTCAGCCAATCTGTTTCTGCGGCTGTTAAAAATCGAGCCGGTCCACGATATCGACAGCAGTGCCACAGCGCGCGACCTGGAGTATATCGTAGCTGATTCCCGGGAAAGCGGGGATCTGCCTAAAGACTTGTCCATAATGCTCGACCGTATTCTCGATTTTCCGCAGCGGGACGTGGAGCACGCCATGATTCCCCACTCGCGTGCGGACACGGTCGAACCGGACGTCCCTGTCGGTGAAGTAAGGTCTTTGATGGCGAAAGCTCACACCCGCTATCCGGTCGTAAACAGCGACGACGAACCGGTGGGCGTCGTGCATCTTACCGATGTTTTATCCTCGTCCTCAGCGGATGATGCTCCGATTCATACCATTATGCAGCGCCCGCTGATTGTTCCTGCCTTAATGTCTCTGCCGGAAGTGCGGAAGCAGATGATCGATTCGCAAAACGACATGGCCTGCGTCATCGATGAGTACGGTGGATTTACCGGGCTGTTGACGTTGGAAGACCTGGCGGAAGAAGTATTTGGAGAAATTTCGGATGAGCACGACAGCGACCTGCCGGAAGTTATCGAATCCGGAGGGGAAGGAGTGTGGCAGATGAGTGGGGATGTGCACGTGGACGAGGCGGAGCGCGAAATAGGCCATCAAATGCCGCGCGGGGATTTTGAAACCGTAGCGGGGATGCTTATTGCGCACTGCGGCGCTCTGCCGGCCCTTCATGAGACGATAAGAATCGAGCTGCCGGAAGATCCGGCCGATCTCGTACACGTGGAACCTGTGCGCCGGTTCCTCGAAGTGC
This sequence comes from Bacillus sp. (in: firmicutes), assembly GCA_003560495.1. Classification (GTDB taxonomy): domain Bacteria; phylum Bacillota; class Bacilli; order Bacillales; family Salisediminibacteriaceae; genus Alkalicoccus. The sequence goes on from PWLM01000240.1 coordinate 1,378, forward strand.
AGGTAATCGAGATAGATAAATGGGTTCCTACTTTAGTGCGCATCACATTAGATGAATCCGAGGTCGATGCGGATACTGCGTCGGCTGCAGGAGAGATTGGGAGAGGAAACAATGACTAACCCCTGGATTATTTTGACCGCTACCACCGCTCTTATTGCCTTAAGCGCGTTTTTCGTCATTGTGGAATTTTCTCTTCTTGGCGCCCGTCGCCATCGTCTGGAAGAAGCGGCCGTTTCCAGCCGGGGGGCCAGGGCTGCCCTGCGGTCGGTGAATGAACTTACTATTACGCTCGCCGGGGCACAGCTCGGAATAACGGTGTGCACGTTCGCTCTCGGAGCGATAACGAAACCAGCGGTCGATGCCTGGTTTTCCCCGGTCTTTGCAGCAGTGGGGCTTCCATACTGGCTGGCCGACAGCTCTTCTTTCATTCTGTCGCTGCTTGTTGTTACATTTCTGCATCTCGTCATCGGGGAAATGGGACCGAAATCGTGGGCGATCGCCCACCCGGAAGCTTCTGCCATTCTGATCGGTTCGGCTGCCCGGTTTTATATCCGGCCGCTGCGTCCGATGCTGTTATGGATCAATGGCATTGCCAACCGTCTCGTAAAAGCTTCGGGCGTTGAGCCGGTGAATGCAGCTGCGGTCGGGGGACAGGATGCGGCGACGATCCGCCACCTGGTGGAACACTCGGCAAATGTCGGTTCGCTTCAAGCTTCTCTCCGGAAACCTATTTCAGGAGCTCTTGATCTGGAAACGCTGCGGGTAGCGGACCTGTTTCCAAAAGAGATTCCTCCCACAACGGTGGATCCGGATGCCACAGTATACGATGTTCAAAAGGCTACGGAGCGTTACGGTCATAAGCGTGTTCTCCTCCTGGACGGCGAAGGGGGAATCCCAAGTGTTATCCATGTGCGCGATACGCTCCTCGAGCCGGCAAACCGCCCGGCAGGAGAACTTGCGCGTCCGTCGTTCGTCCTGCAGTCGGGTGCGCTTTTACATGAAGCTCTCGCAGGCATGCAGCAATCCAGGGAGCAGCTGGCTGTCGTGATGGAAGGGACGGAGTTTCTAGGTGTCATCACGCTCAACGATGCCTTGAACAATGTGCTTTCCGCCATGGATGAACAATAACCGTCCCACGCCGATCGTCAGTGAAGAGCAGTTGTTTTCTGACGGCCGCCTTTATTAATGGACACGTTCCTTACGGGTCGATTGAGCCGTCAACGTAGAAAGCCGCTCCATTTTCCCCTCGTAAATTTTTCAGATGGTTCCACGAATAAAGCAGCAGGAGAGGGAAGCCTCTCCTGCTGCTTTTGTGCGAAACAAGGATATACAATAGTTTTCCTATTCTTTTATCCATCCGTGCAGTTTCGAATGCTATACTGTAAACAATTACATCAATGGCCCCGGAACATTCAAGCGGAAGGAACGAAGAGGTCATGGACAATCATGCAGCGGGGTTCGGAGAGGCAGACAGCGGTTTGTTGCTTTCGCCCGCAGGCAAAAAGGTCCATAGATTAACGACTCGGAAAGTATAAATAAAAAAGGCAGGCGTCCAGCGTATGTATGGATTTATCGTAAATAAAACCGCAGGCAGTGGAAAAGGGCACACAACGTGGAAACAGATTGAACGTGCCCTCGAAACAAAAAAAGAGCCGTACCTCATGTCGTTTACAGAAACCTCCCGGGATGCGGTCCGCCGGACAAACGAACTGCTGGAGAGCGGCGTAAAAGCCGTCGTCGTGGTCGGGGGAGACGGCACCGTCAGCGAAGCGGCGGAAGCTCTCGTCCATACCAGCATTCCGCTTGGCATTATACCTGCCGGATCCGGCAACGATATTGCGAGAAGCCTCGGCATTCCGGGAAACGTGTCCCAGGCGCTTTCCCGCGTATTTGCCGGAAATCCGAAAAAAATAGACGTTCTTCAGCTCGGGGACAGGTACTGCCTGACAGTCGCCGGCATCGGTTTTGACGGAGAGGTGGCCAAAACAGTCAACGAAGCGTCGTTTAAAAAATGGTTGAACGTTTTAAAGCTCGGACGGTTAGTTTATGCTGCCAGCGTGTTCCGCGTTTTAACATCATTCAAGCCGGTCGACGTGACGCTCACCATCGATGGCAGCAAGCAGCAGTTTTCTGACGTCTGGCTGACAGCGGTGGCTAATGCTCCGAACTACGGCGGTAACATCCGCATCTGCCCGGAAGCTGTAAATGATGACGGCTGTCTCGACATCTGCGTCCTTCACAGCACCCATAAATGGCCGCTTCTCCGTCAGCTCCCAAACATATTTTCAGGAAAGCACAGCGCAAATGAACATATCAGCTTTTTGAAAGGGAAGAAGATTCTCGTAGAAGCCGACGTTCCCCTGCTCGTCCAAAGCGACGGGGAAGTAGTCGGAGAAACCCCGGTGGAAGTGGAAGTAGCAGCAAAAGCTCTTCTCGTCCTGTGAAAACACCACCCGATCGTTGGAAAGAAAAGCAAGGAGGCTCCCGTATGAAAGTCGAAGCATTTACTGGATTCACAGAAAACGGTTTATCCCGGAAAATAAACAAGTTCATCAAGCGGGATTCCGTAAAAGTAATAGAGATCAAATTTTCTTCCACACTTTTTTATATGTCCGCTCTCGTTATTTATAACGATAAAGAATAAGACGACAAGGCGGTCTGGCAGTTATTTGTGGAGCAGGGGAACACGAAGTTCTTCCGTCAATGGATCACAGAAATAAAACCCTGTCAGGACACGATACGTCTGACAGGGTTTTTACGGCTTTGCAGCTTGTTTAGTTGGCAGTCTTGTCGATCGTCACTTCTGCATAGGCATCGTGAAGGTGAATCGACTCTTCATTCCGGCACTTTACGCAAAAAGAATCAATGTAGTCGAGCTCATACAGATCAGCGGCGACGAGCCGGACGATGTCTTCTACAAACCTTGGATTTTCATACGCTTTTTCGGTCACCATTTTTTCGTCCGTCCGTTTCAGGACCGGGTGAATAAAGGCACTTGCATTCGTTTCTGCAGCTTCCAGAAGCTCTGCTTTCCAGTCCAGCGTTGAGGAAAAACGCTCATTGAACTCAACGTCCATCGTGATATAACCCCGCTGATTGTGGGCACTGTATTCACTAATTTCTTTGGAACATGGACAAAGTGTCGTAACAGCGCAGGTCATCGAAGCTTTCCTCGTCATGGACATCTCTGAAAAAGAGATGTCCATAGCGGCCTCTGCGTGATTGATTCCACCAAGTTCAGCCGCCGGTCCGGTTCGATGAAACATCCACGGGAATTCCATCCGGATCTGCACGTCCTGCTGGTCCAGCCGCTCTATAAGCCGCTGCCCTAACGCGGTCAAGGAATCAAAGTCAGCCGCGAGCTCCCCTTTTACCCTTGCCTCTTCCAGCTCCTCCATAAACCGGCTCATGTTCGTCCCTTTAACGGAACTCGGAAGACTGGAGGTCAGCTGAAAAACGGCAAGCGCCTGCTGGTCTGCGGGTTCGAGACTGGACCGCACGTGAACCGGGTATTTGACGTTGCTCACACCAACTGATTGAATCGGGAACAAGTAGGCACCATGTTGATTCTGCAGGTCCTGCATTTTTTCTTTGGCCACGGGCTTCTTTTTAGGCCCGGATGGAACGGAGCCGAATAAAGCATGCCGTGCTGATTTATTAGGTAATTTCACTCTGTTTCCCTCCATATACTTTTATGTAGAATGCATTGATAAGGCAGAAAACACGCCGTTTCGTTTCCGTCTTCAAAAAGGACAATCCACCTTGACTGCGGACGGCACGGATTTTATTGCTGGCTGTTTTCTCTTGATAATCTATCCCGTGACGCCCGACGGAAGCAGCACACTGGCTTACTTGATAAAAGGCAAAAAAGCAGTGTACAATTTCACAGTATAAATCATAATCATTACGATTTACAAGCCGGAAGCAGTCGGAAGACGTATCTCC
>PWLM01000131.1 GCA_003560495.1 Bacillus sp. (in: firmicutes)
CAGGTCAATGTTTACCGGGCTGCCGGTATTACAACCGATCATGAATGCACCACAGCAGAAGAAGCAGAAGAGCGCGTGCGCCGCGGTATGTACGTCATTATTAGAGAAGGGTCCGCTGCAAAAGATTTAAAAGCACTCCTGCCGGCCGTAAATGAAAAAAATTCCCGGCGGTTTCTTTTCTGCACGGACGATAAGCATCTGGATGCACTCATGGCTGAAGGAAGTATCGATGCCAATGTCAGACTGGCAGTGGAAATGGGAATGGATCCTGTAACAGCGATTCAGCTGGCCTCACTTAATGCCGCTGAATGTTTCGGACTGAAAGAAAAAGGTGCCGTGGCACCCGGATATGATGCTGATCTGCTTATCATTGATAATCTCGAAGATATGAATGTAGAAGCAGTATATCAGCAGGGGATTCTTGCAGCAGAAAACGGAAAAGTACTTCAGGAAACAGTACAGAAACCGATCCCTCCGGCGTTGACGCAGACTGTTCATGTAAATGACCTGCCGGAAAATGCATTTACAGTACCTGAAAATACAGACGGCCAGGCACTCGTTATTGATTACGTACCGAACAGCATTGTCACTAATAAAACGACTATACCTCTTCCCGTGAAGAACGGTGCCTTCCAGTCAGATGTCTCCCGGGATGTTATGAAGCTTGCTGTAATAGAACGGCACAGGCTCACTGGGAATATAGGACTTGGGTTTATCCGCGGCCTGACTTTCATGGAGGGGGCATTTGCCCTTACGGTAGCCCACGATTCACACAATATCGTTGCAGCCGGTCTGTCAGACGAAGATATGCGCGTGGCAGTTGAACGGGTAAAAAGTCTGCAGGGCGGGCTCGTTCTCGTGAATAATGGCAGGGTGACTGCGGAGTTCCCGCTGAGTCTGGCGGGCCTGATGTCTACTGCTTCTGCTGAAGAGGCAGTGAGAGATCTTACTGCAGTGGAGAAAGGATTTACCGACCTCGGTTTCAGTGGGGACTTCAATCCGCTGTCGGCGCTTTCCTTTATGTGTCTGCCGGTGATTCCTTCATTAAAACTGACAGATATGGGATACTTCGACAGTGAAGAAGGGAAACATGTAAGCGTATAACAATCATCATTTGACATATAATGCTGCAGCCACTAAAGTAGAAAGTACCAATTAAATAGAAATCACTGGAGGTGCCTTTTAAAAGGGCTGAGATCGAAGTTTCACTTCGGGACTCCCGGAACCTGATCCAGGTTGTACTGGCGTAGGGAAGTGATGCGAAAACTGGTAAAGCACGACGACTATCGGTGACGTACAGCCGCTTCCCTGCCCGGGAGGCGGCTTTTTTGTTTCCCGGTAACTGCGGGGAGAAACGTCACTCCTTCTTTTATAAGTCAATGTTCAGACTTCATAGTATATTAAAAGACTTGTTCGGGCTGACACCGACGGTTGAATGGAAAGGAGGGCGTAAATGGAACTTCATGTTCTTTCTACAGGGCAAATGGCTCCCGAAGACTGGGCCCGTAAAGCGGCACTTGTCGAGCAATCAGCGGACTTTGTCCATATACGGGAGCCGTTCTGGAACAAAAAGAATCTTTCAGAAGCTTTGAAGCTGTATGAAGAAAGAGTCGGAGACCGGAGAAAAATTATCGTCAATGCTAAAACAGCAGGAGCGGCAGAATCGGACCTCCCGGTTCATCTGCCGGAAACATTTTTAAATCAGGCACCTGAAAGAAGCTGGGGGATTTCGGTACACAGCAGAGAAGCAGCTCTGGAAGCAGAACGTGCCGGAGCCTCCTGGATTATGGCCGGTCCGGTATTTGATCCAGGTTCGAAAAGCGGGGTGCAGGGCACAGGGATAGAAAACATCCTGAAAATGACGGAAGGAATGCACACTCCCGTTATCGCCGTCGGAGGGCTGACTCCAGACCGCCTAAGGGAACTGGCCGGCCTGGTGCACGGAGCTGCTGTTGTTTCCGGGATCATGGGGCAGGATGACCCTGCCGCGGCGGCAGAGTTCTACAGAAAAATTATCAGATGCTGGGAATCGTCTTAAATAATTTGTGAAGGAGGCGGGCAGATGTATGATGTCATTGTGATCGGAGCAGGAGTAAACGGATTATCTGCTGCATATCACCTGCTGCTTGAAGGAAAAAGAGTCCTCCTGCTTGAAAAAGGAGAGGCCGGAAAGGAAGCATCCTATGCGGCAGCTGGTATGCTCGGAGCTCAGACAGAAATGCATAAATCCAGGGAGCTGTTTCATTTTGCTGTTACGTGCAGGGATTATTTCCGTGCATTTGCTGAAGAACTGGAGAAAACTTCTGAACAGACGATTCAATACCGCCAGGAAGGAGCATGGAGGCTGGCCTGCGGGGTAGCGGAAGAGAAAAAACTGAAACAGTTGACTGCCCTTCATCACGAAGAAAAAGAGCCGGTGGAATATTTCAGCGGAGAGGACATTAGAAAAGCTCTCCCTTTTCTGAATAAGAAGGAAGTATCCGGAGCGGCATTTTTTGAAAATGAAACACAGGTGGATGCAAGAAGCTATACGTCAGCGCTGTTGAAAGCAGTTCAGCGCCTCGGCGGAGCAATTCGTTAACAGACAGAAGTTTTTGACATAAGCAGATCTTCTGAAAAATGGCAGGCTGCATCGTCAGTGGGGAACTTTTACTCTGAAAAAATACTTTTAGCACATGGCAATGGAAAAATAAAAGGGGCAGCGATGCCGGAAATGATTCCTGTGAAAGGCGAATGTATAGCGCTCCTGCCGAGAAATCAGCCTTTCAAGTGTACGATAGTGACGCCCGAAGTTTATCTCGTTCCAAAAGAAGACGGGAGAGTGATCATCGGTGCCACGGAAACCGAGGGGGATCTATCGAAAACAGTGCGGGCCGGAGCTGTACAGCATCTTCTGAACTGCGCAGTGGAACTCGTTCCTTCCCTGAAAGACGCCCCGGTTCATGAAATATGGGCCGGCATCCGACCGAAAAGCCCGGACGGCGTTCCTTTTGCCGGCAGGCTGGAAGAAGACTTATATGTGCTTGCCGGGCATTACCGTAACGGGATACTCATGTCAGGATACAGTGGCAGAAAAACTTCTGAAATGATGACCGGAAAAAATTCAAAAGCGCTGCAGTTTCTGCAGCCCGACAGGAGGGAAACCATTGAACATTCAAATTAATGGAAACGATTATGAGATTCATAAGCCTCTTCATTCTATTTCCGATCTGCTTTCTGAATACAACATCAGCGGGGACCGAACGGCTGTCGAACAGAACGGGGTTATATTAAAGAAAGAAGAGTGGCCGGAAACAGCATTGTCAGATGGAGACCGAATCGAAATCGTACACTTTGTAGGAGGCGGATAACATGCTGAAAATTGGAAATATCGAACTTTCTTCAAGGCTGATGCTTGGAACGGGGAAGTATGAAAACCACGAAGTGCAGAAAAACGCCGTTGCTGCTTCAGAAACCGACGTGTTAACTTTTGCGGTACGCAGACTTTCTCTGGAAGAGGGATCAACAGATGCCTTCGAAGGTCTGGATCTGGAAAAATTTAAGCTCCTTCCAAACACAGCAGGTGCAGCTACAGCTGAAGAAGCGGTAAGAACAGCCAAACTTGCGCAGGCTGCTGGTCTTTGTGATATGGTGAAAGTAGAAGTTATCGGATGTGACAAGACGCTTCTTCCGGATCCTGTGGAAACGTTAAAAGCTTCGGAGGAACTGTTGAAGGAAGGATTTACTGTTCTTACCTACACGTCTGATGATGTAGTTCTTGCCAGAAAGCTGGAAGAAATGGGCTGTCATGCAGTAATGCCTGCAGCTTCTCCGATAGGTTCAGGCCTCGGTATATTGAACCCGTACAATCTGCAGAGAATTATAGAACAGGCACAGGTGCCAATTATCGTTGACGCCGGTCTTGGAAGCCCGGCAGACGCAGCGCAGGCGATGGAACTCGGAGCGGACGGCATTCTTCTTAATTCCGCCGTTGCGAAAGCAGGAGATCCCGTGAAGATGGCTGAAGCAATGAAGCTTGCAGTTCATGCCGGCCGTTACGGTTTTGAGGCCGGACGTATTGAGAAAGCTCCGCTTGCTTCGCCAAGCAGCCCAGTTGAAGGAGTGAGTCCGCGAACATGAATGACCGGTATTCCAGACAGATTTTGTTCAACGGAATAAAAACAGAAGGCCAGAAGAACTTGTCCGGCTCCCACGTTGTTATCGTAGGAGCCGGGGCGCTCGGAAGTGCTTCGTCGGAAATGCTTGTAAGGGCAGGAGTAGGGAAAGTCACGATCCTTGACCGGGACTACGTGGAATACTCCAATCTGCAGCGCCAGCAGCTCTACACGGAAGCCGATGCGGATGAAAGAATTCCTAAAGCAGCGGCCGCAGAAGCGAGACTGCAGAGCATCAACCGGGATGTTGACGTAGAAGGAATAATTGAAGATGTAGTACCGGAAACACTGGAAAGATATCAGCACGCTGATCTTATTATAGATGCGCTTGATAATTTTGCGACGAGGATGATTATAAACGACACGTCCCAAAAATATCATATTCCGTGGATATATGGGGCCTGTGTTGCAAGTTACGGTCTTTCCTATACGATTCTTCCAGGAGAAAAGCCCTGCCTTTCGTGTATTCTGGGCACAGTTCCCACTGGTGGGGACACGTGTGATACGGCAGGGGTGATCTCTCCTGCTGTGCAGATGACTGCCTCTTTACAGACAGCCGAAGCACTTAAACTGCTTGCCGGAAACAAAGAAGCTTTGAGAGAGGAACTTATTCAATTCGACGTTTGGACGAACGAAACAAGAAAAATCGGGGTGAACCGTCTGAAAGATTCCGGCTGTCCATCCTGTGGAGAAAACCCTCAATACCCTTATTTACAGGCTGGAAACCAGACGCGTACCGCGGTCCTGTGCGGAAGAGATACCGTACAGATCCGTCCCCCGCACGACGTGAGTTTTGACGCACTCAAAAGGACACTCGCTCCCTACAGCCCAAAAATGAACAGCTATCTGCTTCAGGTCAGTCTGGAAGGAAAGCGTATAGTTCTTTTTAAAGACGGAAGAGCACTCGTACACGACACGTCAGAGGAAACAGAAGCCCTCGCTCTCTACCAGAGATATATCAGCGGCTGAAAAATCAGAGCATCTATAACGCACGGAAGCCTGTCAGAATACTATCTGACAGGCTTTCATGCTGTTTATAAAGTGTTTTTTATACATGCCTATGCATTTCCCTGCTTTCGCCTCCGCAGGACACTTTCCGGGCGGGCCGGCTTCAGCTAATTTCTTCCTCTCCATGCTCGGAAGAAATGGA
>PWLM01000166.1 GCA_003560495.1 Bacillus sp. (in: firmicutes)
AATGATCGCAGGACTGGAAGATCCCGCTGAAGGAGCAGTATTATTCGATGGAAAACCTGTATTTGATAAAGATAAAAAAATAAACGTGCCGCCGCAGAAGCGGAAGATCGGCATGGTGTTCCAGGATTTTGCACTCTGGCCGCACATGACCGTGTTTGAAAATGTGGCATACGGACTGAAGGCGACCGGCAGAAAGCGGGACGTGCAGGAAAAAGTGACAGAAGCACTCGACAGCGTCCAGCTCGGAGATCATAAAAACCGGTATCCGCATCAGCTTTCCGGCGGACAGCAGCAAAGGGTCGCGATTGCAAGGGCAGTAGCGACCGATCCGGAAATTATTCTGATGGATGAACCGCTCAGCGCCCTCGATGCATCGCTTCGGGATGAAATGCGGATTCTGCTTCAATCGCTCGTAAAAAAGCTGGACATGACCGCCGTTTATGTCACTCACGACCAGAGTGAAGCGATGGCTATGTCCGACCGCATTGTCGTTATGAATGCCGGGGAGGTGCAGCAGACCGGCACCCCGGAAGAAGTGTATCAGCGTCCAAAAAACGATATCACAGCTTCTTTTATCGGAAAAGGGACATTGATTGACGGTCTCGTTATAGAGGCGGAAGAGGTGCCGATGCTTAAAGTAAGCGCAGACGTGCAGATACCGCTTTCCAGCAGCAAAGCAAAAGGGCTGAAGCCGCACGACTGGGTGCACGCCATTATCCGGCCGGAGCAGGTCGTACTCGATACCCTCCCATCGGATACAGGAATCAACGGCGTTATTGAAACCGTCAGCTTTCTTGGCGAACGCTACGAAGTGAGTCTGAAGCTGCACGACTGTGACGAAAGACTGTTTGCCTATACGTATGAAAAAACAGTCCCTGGCCAGGAAGCATCAGTAACGATCCGCGATACGATTCATCTTATTCAGCATAGAGGGGGAGTTTCTCATGAAGAAACAGCTTAGCATCATCGCCGGAACAACAGGAATACTCTTACTTGGGGCGTGTGCCCAGACAGAATCCGAGCAGGAGAAAAACAGCGGGGAAGCAGCGGATGCTTCCGGAGAAAATAACACGGAAGCAGACAATGAGGAAACGGGTGAACTGACGATATACACGTCCGGGCCCGGCGGAATGGCAGAAGCACTCATAGAGGGATTTGAAGAAGAGACAGGAGTTTCCGTCGACATGTTCCAGGGAACGACCGGCGACGTACTCGGCCGTCTGCAGGCAGAAGAGGACAATCCGATTGCCGATGTAGTCGTACTGGCCTCCATGCCCCCGGCAATGGATTTTAAAGAGCGGGGCATGACGATGCCTTACGAATCGGAATATGCAGATTCCCTGCGGGAAGGCTGGTACGATGAGGAGTTTCATTACTACGGTTTCAGTGCCTCCGCACTCGGCATCAGCTACAACACCGAACTGACAGAGGATGTACCGTCGGATTGGAGCGAGCTGACCGAAGAACAGTATACAGACCAGATCGCCATTCCGGACCCGTATGAATCGGGAACGGCGCGGGACTTTATCACTGCCTACATCAACCAGGAAGGTGAAGAAGGCTGGGACTTGTTTGAAGAGCTTGCAGCGAACGGTCTTCAGATGGAAGGAGCCAATAACCCGGCGCTTCAGACTGTTATCGGCGGCTCTAATCAGATGGTGATGGCAGGAGTGGACTACATGGTATATAACAATATGGAGGAAGGGGAACCCGTCGATATCATTTTCCCGGAAAGCGGCACGATGGTAACACCGCGTCCGGCGTTTATTATGGAAAGTGCGGAAAACGTGGATTCTGCGCAGCAGTATATCGACTATATACTGTCGGATGAAGGACAGGAAATTGTAGCAGACGCTTATCTTATGCCGATCCGGGAAGATATCGATGTTCATGAGGACCGGGCGGATATCGATGAAATCGAGCAGCTCGATTTTGAATGGGACTACCTCGAAGAAAACGGAGAAGAATATTTGGAGCGGTTCCAGGGGATCGTCCGTTAAATGGTACAAGCATCCTGGACGCAGCGCATGAACAAGTTTCTAGCGCTTGTCGTGCTCATGCTGCTCGTATTTATGCCGCTCTCGCTCGTCATTCTTCGGGCGCTGACCCCGGATGGGACGTTTGAAGGGTTCGGGGCATTTTCAATTCTCGGACAGGGAATGTATCAGGAAATACTTCTGAATTCCCTCCTGCTCGGCTTCGGCGTCGTGATCGTCTCTTCTCTGATTGCCGCTCCGCTCGCTTTTTTCATGGCAAGAACAGAGCTCGGACGGCACCGGTGGATTGATATTGTGCTGATCATTCCCTTCATGACGCCTCCGTATATCGGGGCGATGGGGTGGATTCTGTCGATGCAGTCGAACGGCTACGCCGAGCAGCTGTTTCCGTTCCTGGCACCGGCCACTCCGTATTTCTTTACGTATTTTGGCATGGTGCTTGTGATGAGCTTTCACTTGTTCCCATTTATTTATTTGATTATGCGCAACAACCTCGAAAATATCGGCGGCAGGCTCGAGGAAGCCGGCCTGATTCACGGCGGCAGCTTTCTTTACCGGCTGCGCCGCATCGTCCTGCCGCTTTTTGTTTCGGGCTACAGCATGGGAGCTCTGCTTGTCTTTGTGAAAACGATCGGGGAGTTCGGTACACCTGTTACACTCGGCAATCGGATCGGCTTTTATGTTCTCACGTCAGAAATTCACCGGCACGCTTCCGTATGGCCGATTGATTTCGGCACAGCGGCGATTTTATCGACGATGCTATTGAGTGTCAGTATGGCCGTCTGGTATTTTCAGCAGTGGTTTGCTGCGAGGACCCACGGAAAAGTCGTTTCCGGAAAAGGGCAGACGCGTGCCTATACGCCGCTCGGTAAAAAGCAGATTTTTGCCTGGCTCTATCTTGCCGTCATTTTAGGACTCGCTGTCGGTGTACCGTATTTTTCGGTCGCTTCCACCGCTTTTATGGACAATCAGGGCAGCGGACTGGCTCTCGATAACCTGACGCTCCGCCACGTCCAGGACCTGTTTACAGGAAGCGGACTCGATGCCCTTTGGAACAGCGTCTGGCTGGCAGGAATTGCTGCTACGATCAGTGCCGCGATCGGCCTCTGGGTAACGATTATTATTATGAAAAAACGCGGGACGGTCGAAAAAGGAATGGACTTTCTTTCGATTGCGCCTAATACCGTACCCGGAATTGTCGTTGTGGTCGGCCTGATTTTATTCTGGAACGCCTATTGGAATCCGGCACCCGTCTACAACACGTGGATGATGCTCGTTACAACGTATGTCGTTCTTTACATTCCGTTTACCGTGCAGAACATTAAGGCAATTTACGGCCAGCTCGGAGATTCGCTGTTTCAGGCAGCGAAAACGAGCGGAGCAGGACCGTTTTATATATTGCGCACCGTACTCGTACCGCTCATTCTGCCGGGAGTACTCGCCGGCTGGATCATGTCGTTTACAATTTCAATGCGGGAGCTTGTAGGATCCCTGATCCTTCGGCCGCCGAACATGCATACGTCGGCGACATTTATATATTCCCAGTTTGAGCAGGGAACTGTGGCCCAGGGCATGGCAATGGCACTGGTCACCGTCGGTCTTACGACAATCGTACTGATCGGCGTAGAGAAAATGAAAGAAAAATCCCAAAGGTACCGTACGTAAAGGAGCAGACAGTTTATGAACCTCACATTTCTCGGAGGGGCCGGAGAATACGGCCGCTCCTGTTTTTTACTTACTATAAAGGAGACTTCTGTGCTTGTAGACTGCGGAATTGTGAAGGGAGAAACAGAGCCGGCCAAAAAATTCCCCCAGCTGGAACGAGTGGGTCTGGACCGGCTTGCTTCCGTTTTTCTCACCCACAGCCACGAAGATCATACGGGCGCGCTGGAGCGTCTGGAGGATCTCGGCTGGACAGGTCCCGTCTATGCCACTGAGCCGACGTTTGAACAGGCAGAAATTATACCGGATGTGTTTGAAAAACGACCGTTTTCTATCGAGGAGAAAATGCAGTGGTATAAGGCAGGGGAGGTAGAGTTCTGCTTTGGAAGGTCCGGTCATACAGAGGGTGCCTGCTGGTATTTATTCCATCATGAAGGGCAGACAATTTATTTTTCCGGGGACTATACACTTCATTCGAGTCTGTATCCGTTTGATCTGCCACCGGAAGGTCCGGTCGATTTGGCGGTCATGGACGGGGCCGGCGGATTGGAGAGCAGAAGCCGAAAAGAAGCGGAACAGACGCTTCTCACCCGGATGAAAAAAGTAACAGAGAAAGGAGCTCTCCATGGACCTCTTGCCGGTAAAACACAGGAGCTTCTTCTGATGCTTGCAGAAGAAGGACTAAATCCGGCAGTTGATCCAGCGGTTTACTGCTATACAATGGAAAGTCTCAGTAAACGGCGCAGCTGGTATAAGCAGGAAGGGGCAGAAAAACTGGAGGTCTGGATGAAACGGGACGCAGCAGCTTCCTCTGTTTCCGCATGGCTTCAATCTGATCAAACAGCAGGTATTTATCTCGAAAAAACACTCGCCTCAGAAATTCCTTCCGGTATCTCTATTTTTACGACCGGCCCGAAGCTTCCAGTATTCGAAAAGGAATCTTATGAAAAAATACCTTTCTTCGTACACCCCACATTTCCGGAAACGAAGCAGCTGCTCCAACGAATTAAACCGAAACGGACTGTATTTACCCATACATCCGAACCGGAAGTATTTTATTATATGAAAGAAACAGAGACTATCCGTGCAGGAACGGGGAACACTGTTGGAGTATAGAGTATCGAAAGTCATTGCTGGAGAGGAGAAAAATCAGAGGATAAAACAGTGTGAAACGATAACTTAATCAAGATTCTGGACTCAGGAAATATATATTAATTCCTGAGTCCTTTTCTGATCCTTAATAAAATTTGAGAAGTAACCGCTAATACAGGAAGCTCAATTAATGGGCCGATAATAAGGGCGAGAGCAATTAACGGCTGTTCCGGAAACGCTGCAAGCACTACAGCAAGCGCCAGAGGGGAGTTCCTTGCAGTAATAGTCATATTTAAACTTGCCGTGTCTTCGTAACTGAACTTGAATATCCTGCCTGCTGTCTGGGCGAGAAGAAAATTAATAGCAAAAAACAACAAAAGCGGGACGATCATCAGCAGAATTACTTCAAGGTTGTTAAGCAGATGGGACCCCTGTGAAGCAAACATGGCGGCGATCGCTGCATATAAAAAGAAAATCTGTGAGGAGGCAAAGAAGGGAATAAGTGTATTCTTCAATATTTTTTCTTTTTCTCTTAAAA
>PWLM01000141.1 GCA_003560495.1 Bacillus sp. (in: firmicutes)
TCATGACCATCGTTTCAATACGGGACAGCATATCCCTCGGTGAATTTGCGTGCCCGGTACTTAAACTTCCATCGTGCCCGGTATTCATCGCCTGGAGCATATCAAGCGCCTCCGCTCCACGGATTTCTCCGACGACAATACGGTCCGGCCGCATCCGGAGGGAGTTTCTGACGAGATCGCGAATGGTGATCTGTCCTTCCCCTTCAATGTTGGGCGGTCTGGATTCCAGGGAAATTACATGATTCTGCGACAGCTTCAGCTCTGCGGCATCCTCAATCGTTATAATTCGTTCCCCCTCCGGAATAAAGGAAGAAAATACGTTTAATGTCGACGTTTTACCCGACCCGGTGCCTCCACTAATAAAAATATTCAAATCCGAGCAGACACACGCTTCAACAAAACCGGCCATATCTTCACTCCACGTATTAAAACGGACGAGATCACGACTGGTAAACGGTGTTTCCGAAAATTTCCGGATGGTGAGAGAAGATCCCTTTAAAGCAAGCGGAGGAATGATCGCATTCACACGGGAACCGTTCGGAAGTCTTGCGTCCACCATCGGAGAACTCTCGTCAATACGCCTTCCTAAAGGAGACACAATCCGTTCGATCACACTTCTAACATGCGGATCATCCCGAAAAGTGAGGCTGCTTCTGCGGATTTTTCCTTTATATTCATAATAAATTTCCTTCGCGCTGTTTACCATAACTTCCGATACATCCGGATTATCGAGAAGCGAGGTGATCGGTCCATACCCAAGAAGTTCGTGCCGAACAGCATCAAGAAGCTGTTTTTTCTGCTCAAATGTAAGACGGGCCCCATGTTCCTCCACGAGCGCTTCTCCTTTTTCTTCTATCAGATTCCGTTCTTCTTCCCTGCTCGTAATCGTTTTTTTCTTCAGCTCTTCCACAATCGCTGTATGAATAATACCTTCCAGCTCCCAGAATTCTTCGGTTGCTTCCATTTCTTCAACCGGAGGTACAGCGGCTGTTTCTTTTACGTTAGGAATCGCTGTTTCCGGTACAGAAGACTTTTCGGTGTATTTAGCAAAAAGCGACATTATCGTTCTCCCCCCTTCTATTACTGAGCTTCAGCAAGAAGTTTCTTCGATTTTTTCTTTTTCTTGGCAGGCTTTTCTGCTGATCCTGAAAGCAGCCTGCCGGCAAGTGCTTTTATATCTTTGGAAACCTGTTTTTTAGGCTGCGACATAACGTAAGGAATACCCTCCTGAATAGAAGCTCCTACTACTGCCTCCTGATCAGCAAGGGATGCGAAAATACTTCCACCGATCAGCTCTTCCATTTTCTTCGGCTCAATGCCGCCTTTTTTCTTTCGCCGATTGTGGATCAGGCGGACTTTGTTGTGGAGGTTCATTGATTCCATCGTATCGAGATACAGCCGGCTGCTGCGGACGGCCGGAAGCTCTCCATTTGTCAGAAGAAGAATATCATCTGCTTCCTTCAGAACCTGGAGGTGAACTTCGGAAATCGCAGCGGAATTGTCGATGATAATAACCTGGTAAACTTTTTTTAATTCTTCCAGAGCAAGCTGAATGTCATCTGCAGTGATCATTTCAAAAAATTCCGGACGGGAAGGAGCGGCAAATACGCTGACACCGGACTCATGCTTCGTCATAAACTGGTCGATGTCCAGCTCCTTCCGGTTATCTCCTTCTTTAATCCATTCGTATAATGTTTTTTTCGGTTTAATGTTCATATACATCGCTGAGTCACCAAATTGAATATCCCCATCAAGTACAGCTGTACGCTGACCCTGGGCAGCAAAAGCAACAGCCAGATTGACAGCGGATGTTGAACGTCCGGAACCGCCTTTCGTACCGGCTACGGCAATAACACGCTGATCAACAGCGATCAATGGCAGTTCCGTAACGTCTTCCCGCTGCATACGATGCTGTACGTATTTTTCTGCGTGAATAATCATCTCCCGGATTTCATCCTTGTCGGAACTCGTCCGAAGCGTATTGGAGGCACCTGCCTGCATTGCCTTTTTGGCATTTTCCATATTGTCAGGAATCATCAGGACGATATGGACGTGCGGGTATTTTACCGAAAGCTCTTCACAGAGCTGGTATACGTTATAAATTTTATTTGCTTTAATAATGAGCACCGCGTTCGGATTTTTTTTCAAATGATCAAACAGACGTTCCAGATAAGTAACCCGTTTCAGCTTGTAGTCCCTCCGCTCCAGGCACTCCTCCAGGAGATCTGCCCGGGCGTTTGTATCCGAATAAAACAGCCACTGCATATCCATTACTGCCTCTCTCCTTTCATAACCTGTCTTGTCAGGCTGATTTCATCTTCATTCACACTTCCGTCTTCTTCATTACGGAGCAGAAAGTAAAAGCCATCCTGATCCTTCGCCGCAAGGCTGAGAAGGACACCTTCCTCCGGTGTAACTTCCACTGTCACTGTTTCGTAACGGAGCGCTTCATTCTCTGAATCTGCAGAAGCCCCGGATGCGAGAACTTTTACATCCTGCAGTATGAGTTCCGCTGTCAGAAATTCTGTTTCCGAAACTTCTCCAGAGTCTTCATCTTCTTCCTCTTTTTCGATCTCTGTCTGATAGGCGACAATATCCACACGTGATTTCGGCTCAATGTAGCCGGAGACCCCTTCTTCTGTATGCATCACCCGTAGTGAGACCGCCCGCTTACCGTCTTCAATTTCAACAATTGGATTAGCTTTGTTTCTTTCAAATTCCGCTTCTGCTGCCTGTTCCTCCGCTGCTGCCTGCTCTTCTGCCATCTGGGCTTCTTCTTCCGGCGTCGTTATATTCGTAACAAACGTACTGTAAATAAGTACTGCAGCAATCATGCCGGTAGCAAGAGCAGCCAGCCACACTTTTTTTGTATTCATCCCTGTTTCCCCCTCTCATTAATCAATCAGCCGCACATTGTATGCTCCGTGCTCCGGGATTCCTTCTTCGCCTTCCCCGAGGGTGACCATATCGATAAATTGACCAACAATACGGTGGTTATTATTTCCATTCCCTCTTCCATTTCCCTTCTCGTCTCCCATGCCTTCGAGCCAGTAGGAGGCAAACCCGAGTACTTCCAGTCTGCTTCGACCGGAGTTTTTCGCAAATGAACCATCCGGAACGACGACGACTATGATTACTCTGCTGCAGGAATTATCTGCTTTAGCCGGGTTATTGCAGTGTTCTTTTCCGCTGTCTCTTTGAATGAGTTCCTCCACCGAAGAACTTACCGGCCCCTGATTCCTTCCAGGCTCTGTTTCGACTCCTTCTTCACTTTCCTTCTCCGATTCCGGATCTTTATTGACCATTTCAGACAAATTAAATTCAATACCATCCAGGAAGGCATCTTTTAAATTGGATGCTCCCCGTCCTTCCAGAGCAAGAAAACCACAATTCCCCCCTCCACCCGGGTTATCGCAGCTCAAATATTTTTCGTCTGGAATATTACTTTCCTCAACAGCTATCGGGGCTGCATAAATGCTTTTGCTTAAAGGAAATATTCCTGCTGTGGCCGTGGCATGCACATCAGCCTGATGAAACCCGAGTACCCGGGCAAAAGTCAGCGAGACTTCCGAAGAGTGGGAGACTGTGACACTCGTATCCTCCACGGAAACATCTCCTTCAGCAATCGAAAAACCATTCGCTTCTGCGATTTCCCTGGCTTCCGCTACAGGAGCACCGTGTTCGGTATAATATACTTGTGCACCCGCGAGTGCCGCGGCGTCCACTGTTTTCTGCAGTTTGCTTTTTTCAAAATACAGCTGACCTGCATCAACAGCCATGGCTGCAATCCCTATTAAAGCTGCCATACTGACAGCGACGATCACTGCCACATTCCCTTCTTCTTTTTTTAATAGTTTTTTCAGCATGTTCATCACTCAATTCTCATGACTGTCGTATTGGATAATTCCACCGGCCCGGACCACCCTTCAATAAACGGTGTCACGAGCGGTACCGAATGGGTCACTGTAATTGTCACTTTTTCTCCTGACTCTCTGCCTTCCCCCTCCGGACTGATCTGTACCTGGCCGTCTGTCAGGGAAATACTGCTTCCTCTCTCCAGTGCTGTGGCTCTCACTTCTGCATCATCTTCCTGTACGCTTGCCGCTCTGGCTGCTTCCCTGCCGACATGGTCCAGAGTCAGTGACGCGTGGAATATCCTGCCGACATCGACAATCCCGAAAAGAAGAATTGCCAGGACCGGCAGAACGAGAGCAAACTCGACCATCGACTGGCCTTTTTCACTTCTCATACCGGCAGCACTCCCCCGATCAACCCTCCCGCAAAAGTTATGACGGTACCCAAGGCAATGGCCACTCCGTAAGGCAGCGTCGTCTTTTTAGCCTGGCTTCTTAAAGCCTGGAAGCTGCCGGCTGTGTTCCGGAGAAGCGGCACGGCGTACAAAGAGGACTGCAGTGAAATAAAAGCTCCCCGCTCCTTCGCCATCATGTAAAGCGCCATGATTCCACCGGTAATACCTGCAAAGAGAAAGACAGATAAGGCAAATCCTGTACCCATAAGGGCACCGACAGCTGCCATGAGTTTCACGTCACCAGCTCCCATCCCTCCGAGCAGAAACGGAATAAGCAGCAGAGAAAATCCGACAATAAAACCTGCACCGCTGAAAAGAAGCCCCTCCATGCCGGATGACACAGTATGAAGAACGAACCCGGATAAAATGGCCGGGAACGTGATAATATTTAAAATGCGCCGTGACATAAGATCAGTAACAAATGATACGCCTACCGCAATACCGAGCACAGCTATAATGACAGCTGTCATACAGCTCCCCCCTTTTAAAATATCGTATAAAAAAAGAGCTGTCCGTCAGGCGTAGGACAGCTCTTTCCCTGTGCCTTGGGAGACACTACTAACAAATTATTTGCCTGGATTACTGAAATCAATGTTATTAAAGACGTCTTCAATATTTTCTCCTAAAGTCCATACTGCAGTAACCACTACCGCTGCTACTCCCGCAAGAATCAATCCGTATTCCGCCATGCCCTGTCCTTCTTCTTCTACCATCAGTTTTTTCATCTGTTCAATCATCATAAATTCCCCCTCAAAGTATTTTACAAGAGCATTCATTCGTTTTATCGAACAACTCTTAAGTCATATTTTAATTCGTTATAAAGAAATTGTAAAGGGTTATTTTGAATATTTTTCTATTAATTTCAATAAAAAGAATAAAAATACTTATATAACAGTCTTTTTCCACTTAAAAACTTCTTTTAAAAATTTATAATCACATTAAAA
>PWLM01000101.1 GCA_003560495.1 Bacillus sp. (in: firmicutes)
AAAAGCGGGTGCCGCTTTTTACTGCTTTATTTTTTCAGAAGTTCATCGATATCTTTTCGGATGCTGTCCGGAGAAGTCTGCGGGCTGTAGCGTTTTACTACGTTCCCCTCCTGATCAACAAGGAACTTTGTGAAATTCCATTTGATCTCCGAACCAAGTTTTCCGCCCTGCTCCGATTTCAGGTGTTTGTAGAGAGGATGGGCTTCTTTCCCGTTCACTTTGATTTTTTTAGTCAAAGGAAACGTCACCCCGAAGTTCAGTTCACAGGTAGCTGTCATTTCATCATCTGCCACCGGTTCCTGATTCATAAACTGGTTGCTCGGAAAGCCGAGAACCTCGACCCCTTCTCCATTATAATCCTGGTAAAGAGCTTCAAGTTTTTTAAACTGCGGAGCGAGGCCGCATTTCGTTGCCGTATTAACAATGAGGAGTATTTTTCCCTGGTAGTCTTCCATAGAAACTGCTTTTCCATCAGGTGCTTCAATTGTAAAATCATGTACTGTAGTCAGCGTAATCCCTCCTTCTGCCTGTCTTACTTATATTATAAGCAGGTGCTGTCGAAAATCCAAAAGATACTGCCTGTCTGGCAAAATCTTCACTCTTCAGTATCATTCAGTATACTTCACTGAAAAGCAGAAGGAAAAATCTGATTTTGTACGTGAAAGAACCCCGGGAATGGATACGCCGGGGTTCTTTTTGCTGGTTTTTATTAGGTTCAGGCGTTTTCGACAAGTGTCATTGTCGGACCGAAAAACTCGTAGGAAATACGTTCAGAAGGAATGCCTGCTTCCCGGAGCATATCGTAGACAGCCTGCATAAACAGTTCCGGTCCGCATAAATAGTATTCCGCTTCCTCATCCGGTAAAAATGAAAGGAGGGTATCCGGTGTCAGCCGGCCCTGAAAATCACCGGCATCGGCTTTTTCAGGTTCTTCATAAACAGTAATATGACGGACATGGTCATCCTGCTTCAGGTCGTTAATTTCTTCCGCAAGCCCGTGCACATTTTCGTTTCGTACGGCCTGGACAAATGTCACCGGACGTTTCGGCTGAACTTCACGCACACGTTTATACATGCTGAGAAGAGGAGTGACGCCAACACCGCCGCTTAAAAGAACAAGTGGCGCTTCCGTTTCCTGCACTGTGAAGTCACCGGCAGGGGCGCTGAAAAGGAGCGTATCTCCAATTTCCACATGATCGTGGAGGTAGTTGGAAACAAGACCTTCCGGTTCTTTTTCCCGTTTAACGCTGATACGGAAGTGTCCGCGTCCTGGACCGTCCGACAGGGAATACTGACGGATGTGCTGATATTTTTCTCCCGGAATTTCCGCTTTTATGCTGATATACTGACCCGGTTCAAAGGAAGGAAGAGGCTCCCCGTTTTCCGTGCCAAGATAAAAGGACATTATTTCTTCCCCTTCAGCTTCTTTCTTCTTCACCTTCAGTGGTCGGAAATCCTCCCAGGCAGCAGCTTCGTACATCTCCTGCTCCACCTGAATAAAAATATCAGCAATGATTCCGTAGGCCGCTCCCCAGGCTTCTATAACCGGATCGTTCTCGTCCAGATCAAGTATATCCTGCATCGCTTTAAGAAGGTACTCTCCGACGATCGGGTAGTGTTCCGCTTTAACGCCGATACTCCGGTGTTTGTGGGCAATCTGCTTGACGACCGGCAGGATGGCTTCCAGTCGCTCAATATGCACCGCCGACTGATAAAGAGAATAAGCAAGCGCTTTCGGTTGATTGCCGGTTTTCTGGTTGACGTGGTTAAAAAGATTAAGAAGCTCCGGATGATCGGCAAACATTTTTTTGTAAAAATGAGTGGTTACCGTCGTCCCATGTTCTTCCAGTACGGGAATAGTGGCCTTGATAGTCGAGATCTGCTGATCAGTTAACATATTATCCCTCCTCTTAAGTCTAGTTCTATTGAAGCACAGGGAGGGAACTAAAGCAATATTTTATATGAATCTTTAACGAATCGGACACAATTGCTCTTTCAGGACTGGGCTCTGGAATGTGTGATAAAATATAAAAAAAAGGGAGGGGACCTGCATGCATTTAACCCAGTACACGGACTATTCCCTGCGGGTGCTGATGTATCTTGCTGTAAAAGATGAGAAACAGCTTTTTCAGATTAAAGAAATATCTGATTCGTACGGAATTTCCAAAACACATTTGATGAAAGTCGTATACAAACTTGGGAAGCTGGGTTATATCGAAACCGTCAGAGGAAGAAACGGCGGCATGCGTCTGCTGAAAAACCCAGAGGATATAAACATTGGGACGGTAGTCCGCCATACGGAAGAAAACTTTCATATGGTGGAATGTTTCGACAAAGAACATGATACGTGTCCGATTACCCCGGCCTGCCGGCTTCAACACGCTATCGGGGATGCGCTGCAGGCGTATTTTGAGGTGCTTGATCAGTATACACTTGCTGATATTACAAAAAACAGACAGGCGCTGGCTTCACTGTTGTAAGCCCCTTCCCTGTAATAAGTGAAAGGATGAGCAATGAACTGACAAAGGGGGACGGATAGTTGATCAGCACTTTTCAAACCGATTCTTTTTTACTTTTAATAGCTCTGATATTAATAAGCGGCGTACTTGCAGCAAAGTTCTCCAACCGGATCGGCCTTCCTTCCCTCGTGCTCTTCATTCTTGTAGGAATGCTGGCCGGCAGTGACGGCATCGGATTTATTTATTTTGATAATCCGGAATTTGCCCAGATGGTGGGGATTTTTGCACTGGTTATGATTTTGTTTGAAGGAGGGCTTCAGACAAAATTTGCAACGGTGCGCTCTGTAATTATGCCGGCTGTGTCCCTGGCAACGGTGGGGGTTCTTTTAACGTCGGCAATCGTAGCTATGGCAGCCTATCTTATTTTTGATATTACTTTACTACAGGCTTTTCTTGTCGGAGCGATCGTAGGTTCCACGGACGCGGCTGCAGTTTTTGCCACGCTTAAAGAGAGAAATATTAAGGCGAAAATGGGGGCCACGCTGGAAGCGGAGTCCGGAACGAACGATCCGATGGCGGTATTTTTAACGGTAGGAATTATCGAGCTGATCATGATTCCGGAAACAGCAGTGCTGTCACTGGTACCGACTTTCTTCTGGCAGATGGGAGCAGGATTGATTATAGGAATCGTTATCGGTAAGGTTGCTTCTTTCTCCATCAACAGAATCAATTTGGATTCCAGCGGTCTTTACCCGATTTTTTCAGTTGCTTTTGCACTGCTTACATACGGGACGGCTTCTTTCGTGGAAGCGAGCGGTTTTCTCGCCGTGTACGTTGCGGCACTTGTCATTGGCAATACGGAGCTGACTTACAGGTATTCCATCTTTCAGTTTAATGAAGGATTTGCCTGGATGTCCCAGATTTTAATGTTTATTCTTCTTGGTCTCCTCGTCTTTCCAGCAGAGCTGTTCACGTGGGAAGTTATTTCGGGAGGGCTGCTTCTATCGATCGTATTAATTCTTATTGCACGTCCTGTGGCAGTGCTTCTTTCAACGATTGGAATGAAATATACGTGGAAGGAAAAGACGTTTCTTTCCTGGGCAGGTCTTCGGGGGGCTGTGCCGATCGTGCTTGCCACGTTTCCTATTGTTGCCGGGGTCGAGGACGGAGAATTCTTTTTCAATGTTGTATTCTTTATCGTGCTGACGTCAGCGCTCGTCCAGGGAACGAGTATTTCCTGGGTAGCGAGAAAACTCCATCTGACTGGGCCGAAAAAAGACATTCCGCACCATTCCATTGAGTTAATTTCCATGGGGAAAGCCAATGCAGAGATGATGCAGTTTAAAGTGGATGAAGACTTAAAAATTGTCGGCGAAAAGCTGAAGGACGTCGAATTTCCAAATAAAGCGAATATCAGTGCCATTGTGCGTGATGAAACATTAATAACGCCTTACGGGGAAACAGAAATAAAAGCGGGCGATTTTTTGTACATTCTCGTATCCACAAAATACGAAAAAGAACTTAAAAGAGCTCTGGAAGCAAAACGTGCCGACTTGAAGAAGGAAAAACCCAAAAAAAGTTTCACGTGAAAAATAACACAAAAAATTTGGTTCGTTGAAGCTGTACTCTGTAAAGAGGCAGCTTCTTTTTTCAACTGCAAAAAGAAAGGCGTCATCTGTCTTTTCTCTTAACCCGGCAGAAGCAGAGAAGAAGGCGTTTTACTTTCGTATAATAAATGCTATATACTCAACGCGAAGAAAGACGATGAAAAGGAGTGGATGAAAATGGGAAAGACACGAGGAATGGTACTGGTACATACAGGTGACGGAAAAGGCAAGACAACATCGGCCCTCGGAGCCGCACTCCGCAGCCGGGGACAGGGAATGAGTGTACATATTCTGCAGTTTATCAAATCTCCGGAGCGCGAATACGGTGAGCAGAAAGCGCTGAAGCAGCTTGGCGTCGAAATGGAACAGCTCGGCATCGGTTTTACGTGGACAAAGACTCCTGAAGAACACCGGGAAGCCCTCCGAAAGGGCTGGCCAAAAGCAAAGGAAGCTCTTTTGAGTGGTAAATACGATGTAGTTATCTGGGATGAATTAAACAATGCCCTCGCTATTGATAAATTTCCAATTGAAGACGTGCTTCCCATGGAGGATGTAGTGCAAACTATACGCCGGAAACCGGAGCACGTGCATCTCATTATCACCGGCAGGGACGCTAAAGAGGAAATTAAAGAAACTGCCGACCTCGTATCAGTGATTGATGTTGAAAAACATTATTATGACGAAGGAATTCCTGCGATTAAAGGAATCGAATTTTAATGTGTGCCCTTCCAATCATGATTCAGGGAACGCAGTCGGATGCCGGGAAAAGCCTTGCTGCTGCCGCTTTATGCAGAATATTTGCTGAGGACGGTTGGAAGACGGCACCGTTCAAGTCGCAGAATATGGCGCTTAATTCCTTTATTACAGAAGACGGAAAAGAAATCGGCCGGGCACAGGGACTCCAGGCGGACGCGGCCGGTATCGAGGCGGATACGGACATGAACCCCATTCTGATCAAACCTTCCGCAGAAGCCAGCGCACAAATTGTCGTACACGGAAAACCGCTGAAAACGATGAGCGCCGGGGAGTACCGAACAGATTATTATGAAACAGGTCTGCAGGTAATAACAGAAGCGTGGAAGCGGCTGGAAAACTCCTATGAACGAATAGTGATTGAAGGGGCCGGAAGTCCGGCAGAAATCAATCTGAACGACCGGGAGCTTGTAAACATGAAAGT
>PWLM01000254.1 GCA_003560495.1 Bacillus sp. (in: firmicutes)
AAATTCAAAAGATAATATTCACTGTGGGGCATAACTACCGGCCAGTTTTCATTATCATCCGGAACTTTCATGTGTATTATCTGGCCTTTCTGAGGACTTACTTCACACCAGTATCCGGATTTCTCTAAAAGTTTTCTGGACCACGCCCCGGCGGTAATAATCGTTCGGTCCGCGCGGAAGGATTCACCATCTGCCGATGCACCGTGCACGGCATTGTTCTCAGTTATCAGGGAAGCTTCACTGCGGATAACCTTAACACCCTGTTTTTCAGCTGCCCGGACCAGCGCTTCGTTTAAAGCGCGCCCGTCCACTCTGGCCGAACCAGTAACATGCACTGACCGGTAGCCGTCCCGGATATAAGGAAACATGTTTTTCGTTTCCTGCTCACTGAGAAGCGAAACCTCCCCTACTTCCGGTGCATCTTCCCGTCTTTTTAAAGCGTGTTTATATTTGTGCTGAAGCCGTTCTTCCAGATCATGAAGATGAACAGCTCCTACTTTTTTATAACCTGTATCTGTTTCATTAAACCATGCAAGTTTTTCCACAAGCGAGGGGTAATAAGCAGCCCCGCCCCGTGCCATATTATACCAGGCTTTATTTCTTCTCTGTGAAAGCCAGGGCCCGATAATTCCTGCTCCTGCACTTGTCGCCCTTCCCGTATGATCTGCATCGAATAATGTGACTTCCTCTCCTTCGAGCGCCAAATGAAAGGCAGCGGAAGCTCCCAGTATTCCGCCGCCGATTACGTTTATTTTCATTGCAACCACCTGTCAATCGTGAAATTTATATTACCATTCTAGCTGAGAATAGCAGGCGGCACAAACATTAGCATTGAAGTTTATCTAATCCTTGCTTTTCCGTTCTTTATTTGGTAATGTGGGGAGCATAAACAAACATTACTTCAAAACATTTGAAGTGAGTGTAGAGGCGCACTGCTTAACAGTATGCTTTTGGAGGGAATGGAGTCCCTGTGAAAAAAGCAGAAAGGAAGAAGTGCCGAAGCAGATTTATGCTCCGCTAGTAAATCCTGCTGGGACTGTATTGAATAAATACAGTACTGTCGTACAGCCTGACGGCTGTATGGAGGGCTATCTCACGCTGATAAACGGATCGTTTATACAGCAGCGGACCCTCGCTGCTGTTTTTTATGTTCGTTTTTCAAGCTATGATTTAGCTCTATTCAACCTCCGCTGAGGCGGAAAATCTATTGAATAGAGGTGTGTAGTATGAATTTTGGAAGTGTGATTACTGCAATGGTAACTCCTTTTGATGCTAATGGAAGTGTAGACGTACAGGCTCTCAGACAGCTTGTTAATCATTTAATTGACAACGGATCGGATGCAATTGTCGTCGGTGGAACAACCGGGGAGGCACCGACTCTCTCCCACGCCGAAAAGGCGGCCCTTTTTAAAAATACCGTGGACTTTGCAGGCGGCAGGGTGCCTGTGATTGCCGGTACAGGTACAAACAGTACCCATGCGGCTGTTGAACTGACGCAGCTTGCCGAACAGGCAGGCGTTGATGCTGCAATGCTTTCCACGCCGTACTATAATAAACCGAGCCAGGAAGGCATGTATTATCACTTTAAAGCTGTTGCAGATGCTGTTTCACTGCCGATAATGCTTTATAATGTTCCCGGCCGTACCGGCGTTCACCTGAGTGTGGAAACAACCGCTGCCTTGGCAGCAGACGTGGAAAATATTGTTTCCGTTAAAGATGCGAGCGGTGATCTGGACCATATGACAGCCGTTCTATCCTCTGTACCCGAAAATTTTACCCTGTACAGCGGTGATGACAGCCTGACACTGCCGGCTCTGTCCGTTGGTGCGTCCGGTATTATTTCTGTCGCAGCCCATATTATAGGCAATGATATGCAACGCATGGTATCTGCCTACAGTGCGGGTCAAAACCGATATGCCGCCCAGATTCACCGGGAACTTGCACCGATTATGGCAGCAATGTTCAGCGCTCCAAGTCCCGCACCGGTTAAGGCTGCTTTGGAAATGATGAATATTTCCGCAGGTTCTGTCCGTCTTCCACTGGTTCCCCTTAACGAAGAGGAAAAGGAGCTTGTTTACCGCGTTATACAGCACAACTTATTCTCTTCCGCTGTGTAAAATTTAGTGCTTCAACAAACCGAAAGACCCCGGCTATGACAGCCGGGGTCTTTTCAGCTTGTTGATTAAATGATCGCTTTAGAATATTTATTCCAGTCCGAGTATAAACTCCTTCTCTTACCGGCCCTGCCGTGGGGCTGGTCTTCAGCTGGTTGGCCTGCGCCATGAATAAGGATCTTCAGACTGCGCTGAAATCCCACCGGCATCTCCGCCGTTACGGAGGGAAAAGCCTCTCTTTATCGAAGAAAACCGCTTCAATAAAGAGGGCATGGTAAAAACCTTTTTTCTATTTCCCTGCTGCAGCCGCAGGGGCGACTCCCTGGGCGATCCAGGACGAGGCGAAGATTCGTTTAGGAAGAAATTAGCTGAGCCCGGAAAGCGTCCCGGAAGGCGGAAGCAGGAAACCGTATATCTATACACCAAAAACACTTTTTCAGAGTGATGATTAAGTTTTGTTTTCCGGAAAAATTATTCCGGAATCTCTCCTCCCTGCCGAAGGGTTTATCATCAGCTGATTCAAAGGCGCCCTTGAAAAAATCTTCCGACTTCACTGAAGACGTCCTCATCAGAGCTACCCATTAAGGTTAGGATATTTCAGCTTGAGCAGACGGTATACGTTCTGTACAATTACTTTTGCTACTGCGTAGGTTGGAATTGCGAGAATTAAACCTATTAATCCGGCAAGGTTACCTGCAAGAAGCAGAAGCAGGATAATAGTGAGCGGATGAACCTGAAGCTTGTGCCCCATTACGTTTGGAGAGATCAAGTTGCTTTCGATCTGCTGAATAACGACAATCCCTCCAATAACCCACAGCGCCGTAAATGGAGAATCAAACATAGCAACTACTACCGCCGGTACCGTTCCTATAAACGGCCCGACAAACGGGATAAGATTTGTCAGCATAGCAATAATGGCAAGAACAAGTGAATAATCCAGCCCGATAATTAAATAAAGAATATAAGCCAGGATACCTACACACACACTGACAATGGCCTGCCCCTGGATATAAGCACTCAGTGTGGAGTCCATGTCGCGCATAATCTTCTCCCCCTCTTCCTGCTGATCGGTAGGGAAATAACGAAGAATGCTGTCCGGCAGTTTATAACCATCCTTAAGCAGGAAGAACAGGACAAAAGGAAGAACTACAAGCAGAGTAACCACGCTGAATATTACGCCGAAAATACTCATAAGGTTCCCGCCGAACTGGGTAAGCAGCTGCTGAAGATTATCTGTAATTGCCGATGGATCCAGCTCTTCTACTACGGGTTCTTCCTGAACCATCTGTACCCATTCGTTGTTCATCAAATTATTAAACCAGGCTTCAATATCTGAGATAATCTGCGGAAAATTATCTACAAGATTCGATATCTGGTTAGCAAGAATCGGCCCGACAATTGCAACTATTCCGGTGCCGAGACCTATGAAAGCCAGGAATATAAGTATGATCGAAACGACCTTGGGCATAAATTTTTCGAGCAGACTTACGAGAGGTCTTAAAATATAATAAAGGACCCCTCCTACGATTATAACCGGTGCGAGCGTTGAAAAAGCTACAGCGAACGGATAAAAAACAAAGGGCACTTCCACGGCAAGTTTCACAACAAGCAGCAGAAGAACCACACTGTATAAAAATAAAAACCATTTAGACTTAGGCATCGGTCAGCTCCTTTGGACAGGCATCTTTAAAAACTGTTCTGAATATCTCATATGCTCTTTCAAAGACAGTTTTTTCTGGAGAATTGTTTCAAAAGCCTTCACATATAATTCCAGGGTAAAATACGCTGGCTGTTCCGGCTTTCAAAAGTATTAATTAGGTTGTTTTCCAATATGATAAATACGTGAGCATTCCTGCTTCAAAGGAAGTGTTTTCCTGCTAAAAGGGTCGTACTGCCTGCCCGTTTTAGAACAGTTCTCCAGGCAGGTTAAAAAAGCGTGCTTACCGACTCATTGTTCTGTACTCGGCGGATTCCTTCGGCCAGAAGAGAACCTATAGAAAGGACGGTAATTCTTTCATCTCTTTTTTGAGCAGGAAGATATACAGAATTAGTAATTACGACTTCTTCGAGCTCCGATTC
This sequence comes from Bacillus sp. (in: firmicutes), assembly GCA_003560495.1. GTDB lineage: Bacteria > Bacillota > Bacilli > Bacillales > Salisediminibacteriaceae > Alkalicoccus. The sequence continues at coordinate 4,194 of PWLM01000254.1, forward strand.
CCTGATTCGTGATACTGCAGGTTCAGAGAGTACACCATGCGTACTGCACGCATAAACTTCATTGGCACCGAACTCTTTAAGTGCGAGGCAGCCGGATGTAACTGTTCTTGCCGTATCTATCATATCATCAATAATGATCGCTGATTTTCCTTTTATATCACCGATAATGTTGATTCCCTGCACAGCTCCCGGGTCATTTTTACGCTGTTTATCAATGAAGGCGATTGGTGCATCCAGCATATCGGCCAGCCGTCTTGCCCTGGACGTCCCGGCATTTTCAGGTGCAATAACTACAATATCTTCTAAGTTTTTCGCTTTGAAATAATCAGCAAGCAGACTGTTTGCCCTTAATTCGTCCACGGGAATATTGAAAAAGCCCTGAACCTGCGCTGCATGAAGGTCTACTGTCAGAATTCTCGTAGCACCTGCAGCTTCAAGAAGATTTGCAATCAGCTTGGCAGTAATAGGTTCCCTCGACCGTGCCTTACGATCCTGCCGGGCATATCCATAATATGGAATAACGATATTAATCGACCGGGCAGACGCTCTTTTAAGTGCATCTATCATAATAAGAAGCTCCATTAAATATTCATTTCCGGGCTCGGAAGTGGACTGGATGAGATATGTATCATACCCTCTCACCGTCTCGTCGATGACGATTTGTACTTCCCCGTCACTGAAGCGGGTAATTGAAGAAGCTCCAATTTCCATACCGAGGTCCGATGCAATTTCCTCCGCAAGTCCTCTGTTGGAATTTAATGTGAATAATTTCATGTTATTTTGCATTTTATTTATTCCCTCCTGCCTTTATCAATGTGTATATACTACCACAGGATGATGCTTTCTGCCTGTAATTTCAGTCGTTTTTGAATAAAGTCATTCAAAGCTTTTTGTTCTGCCGGTTGTTAAGGTATAATGAAGGCTGGATGCATAACCTATCGGGAGGAGGAAGTTTATTTTGATTGTACGCCAGCTCCCTAATGGAATAACCCTTGCAAATCTCTTGTTTGGATTTTTATCTATCGGGGCTACCAGCATGGGAGATTATCAAAACGCAGCTATTTTTATTTTAATAGGTATGATGCTCGACAGTATGGACGGCTGGACGGCAAGAAAACTTGGAGTGGAATCTACTTTTGGCAAAGAGCTCGACTCCCTTGCCGACATTGTTACTTTCGGAACAGCCCCTGCAATGCTTATATTTGGTTCAACGTTCAGTGATTTAGGAATTATCGGTCTCCTTATCGCAGGAAGTTTTCCTGTTTTTGGGGCTATTCGTCTGGCGAGGTTCAACATTGATACAGAATCCTCGACCAAAAATTACTTTACCGGCGTCCCAATTACTGCCGCGGGTGGAATCATCGCACTGCTTACACTCTTTAATTTTGCCATACCACAGGCCGTGTTGTCGGCAGCGTATATGCTTCTCTGCATTTTAATGGTGAGTAAAATACCTGTTCCAAGCCTTAAAGAGGTGCCTGTTCCTAAATACACGATTATTATTACCGCACTTTTAATATCTCTTATTGTCGTTACAAGATACAACGCACTGATTGAATATTCTCATTTTATTATTGTTGCTATTATTTTATATATTGCCTTTTTAATCATTTTCGCTTTGTTAAAAAAGAAAAGGCTTAGAAAAGCAGAGGGGAACGGAAAAATCCGTTCGTAACCCTCTGCGTTTTATTTGCTTCCGCTGTTTTTTTTCGTCTGCCGTTCCTGAATTTCTTTTGAGCTTTCGTTCTGCACTTCTTCAAGAAATTCTCCGCGAAGACTGTCCCGGTGTCCTTCCGGATTTTCAGATATCGGATCAGCTACATCTTCTTCCACCGGCCGGTTCACACCTGTCCTGCCACTGCTGTTTTCGACTGTCGTCCGGGCCGTTGGAACAGCCTCCAGCCGCTCAAAAGGTATCTCCTCACCACTTACTTCGCAGATACCGTACGTCCCCTCTTCGATTTTAGCCAATGCTTCTTCGACGTCATACAGCTCATCTTCATCTTTTTTAGATAAAGCAAGGTCCGTGTGCTGTTCAGTCAGTTCGGTTCCTTGATCTCCCGGGTGGTTGCTGTAGTTGGACAGCTCCGTGTCCTCCGCCTGCGTATTCTCTTTTCTGCTTACGAGCTCACTTTTTCGATTCAGAAGCATCTGCTTAAAGTGATTTAAACTTTTATTATCCATCAATAAGTCCTCCTAGTGGTTATTTCTTAAATATTATTCACTTAAAGGTGATTCGGTAAACGTTTATATGTCCTTATCCTTCGTTTTACATAACTTCTGATCCGTATATAAAGACAGAGAAGCTTCGGCATGCACTTAAAGCTTTATATCCTTCAATAAAATGTCCACTGCGCAGCGTGTTATTATTTAAAAGATGTAAAATTAAAGCTGTGTCAAAGCATGAAGGAAAATAGAAACTTTTCCTCTCCGGACGCTCTGTAACGGCACGGAGCCTTAAAAGAGGCTGAATTAAAATGACACTGGACCGGTCTGTCTCCGGTCCAGTGTCATAGTTGATAAACTGTTTTGATGTACATTTATCCAGTATCCTTCTTCTGCAGGGCATAGGAGATACGTATCCTGACGTCAGAACCACCGTACAGGAAAGTCCCATGACGCCAGTCAGCGGCTTAACAGCTCCTGACTGTGACATGATACCGTCAGTTAAACAGACAGTATTTCCGCCATATTGTACATGCTGTGGTCGAGCTTTTTCTTCTGCTTCATCGCTTCACTGATCGGCATCGAGAATACGCTGCTGTGACGAACTCCTACGGCCAGACCTGATTCTTCTCTCCGGAGCAGTTCTACAGCTTCAATACCAAGCCTGCTCGCCAGTATTCTGTCTGCCGACGTTGGATCCCCGCCCCGCTGAATAAAACCGAGGACAGTTATTCGAGAATTTTCTCCGGCTTCTCGCAGCAGATCTTCCTGCAGTTTCGAAGCATTTCCGGAACCTTCCGCGAGCATAATAATGTGATGCATTTTCCCTCTTTCTTTTCCTTTATTCAATCGATTTACTACATCCTGAGTAGAGACCGGATCTTCCGGGATAATAATACTTTCTGCCCCGCCGGCTATTCCTGCATACAAAGCCAGATCACCGCAGTAGCGTCCCATCACTTCAATAATAGTTGTTTTTTCATGGGAAGTCGACGTATCCCTTATTTTGGTAACGGCATGAAGGACAGTGTTGACCGCTGTATCAAAACCGACAGTAAAATCAGTGTACGCCAGGTCATTATCTATCGTTCCTGGAATCCCTATAGTGGCAATACCTTCCTCGGTAAGCCGCTCAGCTCCCCGGAACGAGCCGTCACCCCCGATAACTACGAGACCTTCTATCCCAAGAGCACGAAGAGAGGCCGCAGCCTTTTCCCTACCTTCTTTCGTCATAAACTCCTGGGAACGGGCGGTTTTTAAAAATGTTCCGCCTTTGTGTATGATATCTCCAACGGATGAAGCAGAGAGCTTCTTTATATCACTGTGAATCAAACCTTCATAACCTCTGCGCACCCCATAAGGGACAATATCATAATAAACACAGGCTCTTACTACAGCACGAATTGCTGCATTCATTCCGGGAGCATCTCCCCCACTTGTTAAAACAGCTATTTTTTTCAAAATTATCCTCCGTTTAAGAAGTCTGACATCTGATCTTAATTGTACTAATATTAGGTTGAAAATGCCAGCCCTCCCTGAGGAATACGTACCCTTTTACATCGGAAGCTTAGTTAAATATCGATGTATTATTTCTAAGATAGTCAAACCGAAAATAAAACAGACGAGGTCCCTTATTCCTTTACAGTGTCAAGGATATCCTTTGCAGAGTAGTATCGGATATGAAAAGCACGTACGGGTTTAATTCTTTTCGTGAAATATACCGGTGTCCTGTTCTATGTGCTTTTTAAGGTGAGAGAGGGTACCCTGGTCATGTATACGAAATTCTGAATTTCCTCTGTCTATAACATGACCTTCCACGAGATAAGTAGTCATTCCGGCAGTGGAAGCGACCATATCCTCCTGCTTGTCATTACCTGCCATAATGCATTCTTCAGGTTGGACACCGAGTTCTCCGGCGATCCACTCGTAGTATTCCCGGTGGGGTTTCGTGTAGGAGCTGTTTTCATATACTGTTACAAGATCTATTGGAAGGTCTTTAACACCTGCCCACTCCAGCCGGTGTTCTATCGCACGTGATGGAAACACAGGATTGGTTGCCACTGCTACTTTGTAACCCTTTTTCAAAGCAGCCTGCACTACTTTTCTAGCTTCCGGAACCGGAGCAGTAAGAGGGGCAAATTTCGGGAATTCTTCTTCATAAAATTGATTAAGTGCAGGCCAAATTTCTTCTTTTTCTTTGTTTATTAATGGAAGAAACGTTTCTGTAAATACCTGCTCATTCGTTTTATATTTTTCCTTATTTTTCATCATTGCTTCTGTACCACTCCAAAGCGCTTTTAAAAAAAGCTCAGGATCCACAATGTGACTTACTTTTGGAGCAAGACTTTTTGTGTAATGGGCGATAAATGCTTCTGTATTCATCGGCAGAAGAGTGCCGTCCAAATCAAATAAAACTGCTTTTATCATGTTACCCGCCTCCATATATGTAAAACGCTGCGACCCGGGACGCAGCGTTCTCATTTCTATTAGTTGCTTGATTTTTGTTTTTCTTTTTCTTTTCTCATCTGCTTACTCCGCAGCTGACCGCACGCTGCATCGATATCAGATCCTTGCTCGTGTCTGACTCCACATTGTATTCCCTGCTTCATAAGCGTATCAAAAAAGGTCAGAATATTACTTTTCCGGCTTTGTTCATACTGAATATGTTCGTCTACCGGATTATAGGGGATTAGATTCACATAGGAAAGTTTCTTTTTGTCTTTTATCAGCTCTGCCAGCTCCAGGGCAGTCTCTTTACTGTCGTTTATTCCGTCGAGAAGAATATACTCAAATGTTATACGGCGGTTTGTTTTCTCAAGATAGTAGTCCACCGCTTCCATGAGTTTTTCAATAGGCTGCGCCTTGTTGATTTTCATAATTTCTGTACGCATTTTATTATTAGGAGCATGCAGGGAGACAGCAAGGTTCACTTGAATATTTTCATTAGCAAAGTCGTAAATCCGCTTAATAATTCCGCTTGTAGAAACAGTAATATGACGTGCACCGATTGCCAGCCCACTGTCGTTGTTTACTACACGCAGAAAACTCATTAAATTATCATAGTTATCAAAAGGTTCGCCTATTCCCATAACGACGATGTGGCTCACACGTTCTTCTTTTTCTTCTTCGTCCATCGCCTTCTGCACGTGCATTATCTGTTCTACGATTTCCCCTGCAGAAAGATCCCGGCTCTTCGGAAGAAGACCGCTGGCACAAAAGCTGCAACCTACATTGCAACCTACCTGGGTAGTGACACATACGGAAGAACCGTAGTCAAAACGCATGAGGACAGTTTCTATCAGATTCCCGTCATTAAGCCGGAACAAAAATTTCATGGTACCGTCACGGGACGTTTGTTTTGAATGAACATCCAGTGTCTGCAGCGTAAACGTATCTTCCAGCTGCGTTACGAGCTCGTGTTTCATGTTTGTAATTTCTTCAAACCGGTCAATTCTTTTTTTATACAGCCAGTCCCAAAGCTGCTTCGCTCTAAACGATTTATGACCACGCTCTGTAAACCAGTTTTCCAAGTCAGAAAACGTGTACCCGTAAATCGATTCTTTCATATTTCTCCCTCATTTCTTCATGCTTATATCCGTACTGTTAAGAACATGTGACATTATCTCAGGAGTTGTGATAAATTGCAAGTAATTAATCTGGAATGTTCATTTCTTCCAATATAAATTCCATATCCACTGCCAGACCGACTCTTTCCATCTGGTCGTTTATCTCTCTTCTCGTAGTGGCATATACCACTCCCGCTACGTTTCCCTCTTCTGTGATAACCGGGCTCCCGCTGCTTCCGCGGTATACCGGTGCATCGAGAGCGATCACGTCTTCCCTGCCGTTTCTTTCAACAGGTTCAATCAGCTTTCCTTCATTCGGAATAAAATTAAAAAAACGGGGATTGCCTATAATGTAAATGCTTTCAGAACTTTCCCATCCGGAAGCGAGTTCGAGTGGAGGGTGGGGAAATTCCTCCGCCTCCGGTTTTAATACGGCGATGTCCAGTGCTTCGTTTACAGTAATCGTTTCTGCTGCGTAGGAATCTCCGTTCTCAAAATGAATACTTGTTTCATAGCTGTCCCTGATAACATGTTCATTTGTCATAATGTACCCTTCACTGAAAACAAAGCCCGTCCCCTTGGAATCTTCTGTTCTTACTACGACAACAGAATCTTTATATTCCTGTACTTCCTCATTACCGGCCAGTTCACGGGCATTGGACAGAAATTCAAAAGCCGGGAGATTAAACATCTGCGGCCACACAGCGAGTACGTTGGCAAGCAGAGCGGCGGTTACAATGGAGGCGATAATAACTTTAAACCGCCGCTTTTTCTTCTTTACCGGTTTTTTTTCCCATTCGTCGGGAGGATTAAAGAATTCTTCTTTCGTTAAATAATTTTCCCCATCAAAAAATAATTCTTCTTCCGCGCGGTCGTCTTTTTTTACCTCTTTATCTTCTTCATCCAAATCACAGCACCTCTTTACGTTCTGATAGTCTCCCTGTCAGTTTTTGTGGAGACGCGGATTTTTGAGCCGGAAAACAGGGTACCCTTTCAGCCATTTCATTTAACATCACAGAATACGTCTTTTCAGAATTGATCTTGCTGTATGAACTCCGGAGCTTGCTGCTCCAATTGACCCTGCCCCGGGAAAAACCGTATCCCCGCAAATCCAAAGGCCTTTAATACCGCTCCTGTGGGATACAGCGTCAGTTAGCGCATAGCCGGGTATTTGAGGAAATCCCCCTACACCTCCATGCTTTCTAAGGGTAAACCTCTCCCATGCTGAGGGTCCGCCCGATATTTCGTAAACGATACTATCCTGAAAACCAGGGTACGCTTTTTCCAGTCTGTTTTTCACCTGCTGCTTCAACTTGCTCGATTTTTGGTCGTACATTTCTTTTGTACTCCAGTTTTTTAAATCAACGTGAGTCGAAATAGTCAGAGACCGGTGTCCTTCCGGAGCCCGCCGGCGATCTTCTGATGCTGAAGCAGATACGAAAAAATGGCTGCTCTCTGACAAGCTGTTCTCCTCTGCTGTAAACTGCTGAAAAAGTGGAGCGTTTTCTCCCATTACATCTTTTATTCCAAAATAAAGAGAAAAAGCACCCCACTGTTCCCTGTCCGACGCTGCGTATCTTAATTTCTTTTTTAATGAGGAACGGTCTTTTTCGTTGAGAATCTTTTCAGCATTACTGAGCGGCATGTTTAAAATAACGTGTTCAGCCTCGTGTACGTTTCCTCTATGATCCTTTACCATCCATATTTTACCATTTTTCTTTACCGCTTCTGCTTTCCTCGGTTTTAAAACCTGTCCGCCGTTATCTTTTAGTGATTCGATCATTTTTTCGATAAGGCGGTAATGACCTCCTTCAATGTACCACGCATCCTCATGATAAATGTCCAGTGCTGCAGCTCCCATCAGCAGGGAACATTTGTCGGAAGTCGTCTGCAGGCTGTCCATTAATACATTATCCAAAAATTCACGCAGCATATTTTCCTCTGTTAAACCATGCTTTTCCAGCATGTATTTAAACGATTTATTACGAAGCGGCAAAAGACGCAGTGAATTCCAGGACATCCCTCGCAAAAGTGCCGCAGTTTCCTGATAAGTATGTGGGTATATTACCGGAAATTCGTTCATGTGCTTTTGCAGAATAGTGGATAGAAACCAGACCTCCCTGAAAAACGCCTCCACTTTACCAGCACTCGCAGGCAGCTTCTTTCTCCACATTTGTAAAAATGATTCTTTATTCGAATAATATTTAATCGTCTCATTATTAACTGTTACATCCATCACTGTAGAAAGTCGAAATGCTTCTAAATTTATTTCGAGAAAACGATTGATTTTCCCATGAATGCTGTCGTTATTTAAACCCATTGCAAGTGTTGCACCAACAGGAAAAACAAATTTTCTCCGCTGAAATTTGCCTGCGCATCCGCCCCACTCCGCAGCTGCTTCCAGGAGAGTCACGCTGCAGCCGCTTTTCTGAAGAAGGGCAGCGGCGGTTACTCCTCCATATCCGGATCCTATAACAATTATTTTTTTCAAAGCTTTCACCTCAGTTTTATTATGAGGATGTCTATGTTTAATTGCAAAGTTTCTGCCACCAGCTCCTGACTCCTTTTTAACAGGTTATTGAAGTATCCAGCACTCTTGAATTTTTATCTACAGCTTTTCTGAAAAATAACATAGATAAGAGCAGCGTCATTCCATAGAGTGGCTTTAAGGGTGTGCCGGTATCCCTGCAGCACCAAGTAAATCACGAGGGCATTTTTTTCTTTGTATGAAAAAGCAGGTTATGATCATCCAGCGATATCGAAGTCTGTTACACTATGTCCGTCTGTTTGGCACGAAGGTCTTCCTGTTGATTCAAAGATCCCTCTGCTCAGCTCCATGGAAACACTTCAGCGAAGTTCCTTCTCCGCACAATATTTAATAAAACTGAAAGAAAAAACCGTCTCCGGAAGTACCGGAAACGGTTAAAGGCTTATCCTTCGAGAAGAAGTTGTTCTGGATCTTCAAGAAGTTCTTTGATTTTAACGAGAAAACCTACAGCATCTTTACCATCAATGATTCGATGATCATAAGAAAGAGCAATATACATCATCGGACGATTTTCGAAACGTTCATTATCAATAGCCACTGGACGCATCTGAGTTTTATGCATTCCGAGAATCCCGACCTGAGGTGTATTAAGAATAGGCGTGGACCAGAGAGAACCAAAAACCCCTCCGTTGGTAATGGTAAAGCTTCCACCTTGAAGGTCGTCAAGTTTGAGCTTTTTATTCTGCGCTTTATCGGCAAGATCACCAATTTCACTTTCGATGCCGGCGAAGTCATGACGATCTGCATCGCGCACAACTGGTACTAACAGTCCATCATCAGTGGAAACTGCAATTCCGATATCGTAAAACTGCTTAAGAACTACTTCATCTCCGTTGATCTCCGCATTAACATAAGGATATTTTTTAAGAGCTCCAATTGTAGCTTTCGTAAAGAAGGACATGAAGCCGAGCTTTACTCCGTGCTTTTCCTGGAATTTTTCTTTATGACGGTTACGGAGAGCAAGCAGATTAGTCATATCAACTTCGTTAAAGGTTGTAAGCATTGCAGCTTCCTGCTGTGCCTGTACAAGTCTTTTAGCGATAGTCTGACGACGGCGTGACATTTTCTCACGGATCACCGGTTTTGTAGGGTCGTCCTTCGGCTGTTCATCCGGCTCTGATTTTTCCTGTTTAGCTTTTTGACCTCCGGCCTGATGCGCATCAATGTCTTCTTTCCGAACTTTTCCGAGCGGATCACGCGGCTGAATGTCGTTAAGATCAATCCCTTTTTCACGGGCGTATTTTCTTGTGGCCGGTGAGGCAATAACTCGATCGCTTTTGTCCTCTGAGGAATCGGACGCTGGTCGGCTCTCTTCTTTCTTTTCGTCTTTTTCTTCCTGCTTTACTTCCTTCTTTTCCTCTTTTTCTTCTTTCTTTTCGTCTTTTTCTTCTTTTCCGCCTGATTCTTCAGAAGACCCGCCTTCAGAAGCTTCTGTATCAATTACTGCAATAGTATCTCCTACTTTTACAGTATCCCCTTCTTCCGCTTTTGCTTCTTTGAGGACACCTGCTTCGTCGGCAGAGATTTCTACGTTGACTTTATCTGTTTCGAGCTCAACGATATCTTCCCCTTTTTCCACGTAGTCGCCCGGCTGTTTCAGCCATTCGGCAACTGTTCCTTCCGTTACGGATTCTGCAAGTTCTGGTACTTTCACTTCTAACATTACTCATTGCTCCCTTCAGCATCTCGACTCGTTGCTTCTTCAATTATTCTCGTCTGATCCAGTTTATGAACTTTCGGATCACCTTCCGCCGTACTTGAACGACGGCGTCTTCCTATAAATTCTACAGGTATCTCCCCGTTAGTAAGACTCTGTAAATGCGGAGCGATATAATGCCACGCACCCATATTCTGAGGCTCTTCCTGAGCCCAGACAAATTCTTCTACATTTTTGTATTTGTCCACGATTTCTTTAATGTGTTTGGCAGGGAAAGGATACAGTTCCTCTACTTTAATCAGCTGCAGCCACTCCGGCAGTTTATCCTGTTCGGCGAGGTGCTCTTCAATATCGACCGCCAGTTTGCCCGATGCAAAAACTACCCTCTTAATTTTTTTGTGGGTTTTCCCCAGTTTTTCATGGGCAAGAACTGGTTTAAATTCTCCTTCAGCCAGCTCACTAATTTCAGAAGCCACATTTTCATTTCTCAGCAAACTTTTAGGAGCCATAAGCACCAGTGGACGGATTACATCCTCTTTCAGCATTTTTGCCTGACGGCGGAGAAGATGAAAATACTGGCCGGCTTTCGTAAGATTGGCTACATGCCAGTTGTTTTCAGCTGCAAGTGTCAGGAACCGCTCCAGTCTCGCACTGGAATGCTCAGGCCCCTGTCCTTCGTAACCGTGCGGAAGAAGCATAACAAGACCGGATTTCTGGCCCCATTTAGCCCGTCCACTGGAAATGAACTGATCAAACATTACTTGTGCACCGTTGGAAAAGTCCCCATACTGCGCTTCCCAGATCGTAAGTGTTTCGGGAGAATGAACATTGTATCCATATTCGAAACCTACGCACGCTGCTTCGGAGAGCGGGCTGTTGTGAACAGTAAACGATGCCTCTGCGCTGGAAATGCTGTGCAGCGGGTAATGAGTGCTGTCATTTTCATAATCATGAAGCACAAGATGACGCTGGGAGAATGTTCCCCGCTCTGAATCCTGTCCTGTAAGACGGATAGGAGTTCCATCCGAGATAATGGCGGCAAAAGCAAGTGTTTCAGCATGTCCCCAGTCAATTTTCCCATCATCTTCCACCGCTTCTACACGCCGGTTCAGAATTTTTGCGAGTTTAGGGAAAACGTTGAAATTTTCCGGATATTGGAGAAGTTCATCGTTAATTTTTCGAAGTTCTTCCTTGGAAATAGAAGTGTCAATCCCTTCCAGCCTATCTTCTACATATTCCGGAGGATTCATTTCCTCATCGATATGTTCACGTTTTTTATCCTTAATATTTTCGAAATGCTCCGTCAGCTTTTCGATAAACTGATCGCGCATAGATTCAAATTCTTCTTTTGATACAATGCCGTCTTCCAGCAGGGTTTCGCCATAAATATTAAAAATTGTAGGATGATCTTTAACTTTTTTATACAGCTGCGGCTGTGTAGCTAATGGCTCATCCATTTCGTTATGTCCGTACCTGCGGTAGCCGATAAGATCAATAACGATGTCCTTTCCGAATTCCTTACGGTAAAGGTAAGCCAGGTGGATAGCTGCCACACATGCTTCCAGATCATCGGCGTTCACATGAATTACCGGGATTTCATAGCCTTTGGCAAGGTCACTCGCATACATGGTTGACCTTGAATCATCACTGACTGTAGTGAAGCCGATAAGGTTGTTCGCAATAATATGAATAGTACCGCCTGTATTATATCCTTCGAGACGACTTAGGTTCAGTGTTTCAGCAACTATGCCCTGCCCCGGAAATGCTGCGTCGCCGTGTATAAGAATCGGCATGGCTTTCGTAACGTCCTGTTCCGGCTTGCCTGGTGCTGTACGGTCATCCTGTGCAGCCCGAACCTGTCCTTCCACAACCGGATCAACGAACTCCAAATGACTTGGATTGTTGGAAAGTGAGATCGTAGCTTTATTTTCCTCTTCCAGCTCACGCTTTGCCCCTAGGTGATACTTAACGTCACCTGTCCACCCATAGTTGATACCTACAGATCCTTCTGAAGGGACAAGGTTTTTATTAGGCGCATCATGAAATTCGGAGAAAATAAGTTCATAAGGTTTTCCGAGTACATGGGCAAGAACATTCAGGCGTCCCCGGTGTGCCATACCGATCATGACTTTCTCACAGCCGTCCTCACAGGATTCTCTGACAGCTTCGTCCAGCATAGGCACCATGGAATCAAGCCCCTCTACTGAAAACCGTTTCTGGCCTTTAAACGTTTTATGGATGAAATGTTCGAACCCTTCGACCTGATTCAGGCGTTCAAGAAGCTCGCGGCGCACGTCGTTAGTAATTTCCGGGAAATAATCCCCTGATTCAACTTTTTGAAAAAGCCAGCGTCTTTCTTCAATGTCATGGACCTGTTTAAATTCAAAGGCAAGCCGTTTTGTATAAGTATCCTTTAAATGTTCAACAGCCTCCAGACCATTATTGAAGGATTCGTGCTTATGAGGAGAGAGGAGTTCAGGAGGTACCTGTTTTAAGGCCTCACTGTCGAGGTTAAATTCTTCCAGCTTAAATAAATCTTTCCTTTCTTCGAGGCTGACCGGATAAAGGTCTGCCATTAAATGACCGTTCCTGCGGATGGACTCCGCCATACGCATCGCATTTACAGCCGTGTGAAAATCCTGTTTCCCCCGGCTTTCCTGTACTGCAGTGCCGGCAGCTGCACTTCCGTTGGATACTGATTCCTGGTAAGCACCCCATTTTTCAAAAAAGTCAATAATGTCTTCTTCCACCATATCGGGGTCTTCCTGAAATTCTTCATACTTCTCCAGCATGTATCCCAGGTTTGGACCATAAAACTGGGACCAACCTTCACTCAATTTAATTGACTCACTACCCATGTCTGCTACCTCCAGTGAATTATAAATATGTACAAATGATCAACGAGTAATGTAAAGCGTTTACACAAATATTCTATCATTATCTCATGCACACCTCAAAGGTTAGTTTGAGAATTTTGCGGTTTTTAAAGAAAAAACTTTCAAATTATGCATAAATATAAATGATTCTTTCCATCATGAATGTCCGGCTTTTTCAATCCAGAATTTTTCAAGTCTTTGCATAGCTTCTTGAAGTTCATCCATTGCATAAGCATAGGAAAGCCTGACGTATCCTTCACCATATATGGAAAATGCTGTGCCGGGCACTACCGCAAGCTTTTCTTCTTCCAGAAGTTTCAGTGAAAATTCAAACGAAGAAAGTCCAGAAGCTGAAATATCAGGAAAAATATAAAATGCGCCTTCAGGTGCCACAGCCGGTATTCCTATCTTCCCAAGCTTATCCAGCATCCATATTCTGCGCCTGTCATATTCCTGCTTCATTGTTTCAGGGTCTTCCGCCCCATGCCTGAGCGCTTCCAGGGCAGCTGCCTGGGAAATGGAGCTCGCACAGCTTACATTATATTGATGTACTTTAATTAGGTGCGCTGCAATTGACTTATCGGCAAATAAAAATCCGATTCTCCACCCAGTCATCGAATGGGATTTGCTCAGTCCGCTGATAACGATAGTTTTAGTTTTCATGCCGGGCATCACTGCCATTGATTTATGTCTTCCATTGTAACGCAGTTCCCCGTATATTTCATCCGTTACAACAAATATATCCAGATCCTTCAGGATACGGTGTAAACTCTCCAGTTCCTCGTCTGTTAATGTTACACCCGTAGGATTGGATGGATATGGGAGCATTACAGCTTTAGTTCGTGGTGTTAAGGCATTTTTCAACTGCATTTCAGTTAACTTAAAGTTGGTTTCCGTCGTGTCGATTAAAACTGGAGAAGCCCCGCACTGCTTAATAATCGGTTCATAGGCTGGATAGACCGGAGCCGGGATAATCACTTCGTCTCCCGGATTTAATATCGTACGCATCGTGACATCTATTGCCTGGGAGGCCCCGACGGTTACGATTACTTCGTCTGCTGCATTGTATTCCATACCGAACCGTTTTTCCGCCCACTTCACTGCCTCTTTTCTAAGTTCGACCGTTCCGGCATTTGGAGTATATGTAGTTAAATTATTATCTATAGCTTTTTTAGCTGCTTCCTTAATATGTGAAGGTGTTTGAAAATCAGGCTGCCCGAGAGTCAGCTGGACAGCTTCCGGAAACTGCTGGACACGGTTAAAAAACTGTCTTATTCCGGAAATTTCGATGTTCTTCACTTGCTCATTAATATTATTTTCCATAGAAAACGACACCTTTCTCTCTTAATCACTTTGAAAAAATCAGCTGCTGTGTACAAGGCAGCGTATTTTTGTTTTACAGGAAACAGAGTGTCCTGCATTTTTCATTTGATCTGACGGGCTTGAAACCAGCCTTAATGGGGGCTGCTATCTAGTAATTTCCTCCATCTGCTACAACCAAACTACTTTTCCAGCCTCTCACTTATTAAATAAAATGAAAATAAACGTATACAGCTGTTAAATGAACAGCATAAAGAATTAAAGCAGCTCCGACTATCCATAACAGAAAAAACATCCTCCTTCTTGTCTTCAACAGCCTGAACTGATTTTTAACCGGCTTCAATGAAAATAGAAAGAGAGCGGCTGCATAAAGCAGCATATAATTTACTTCTACGAAATAGTTGGTCCCGCCCTCCACATCCACTATTAAACCGGCAGAAAGCAAAAATAAATTAGCTGCCATCCCAATTAATTTACCAATAAGCAGATAGCTGAATAAAATCATATGCATCCACCATCCTGAAGGATGCCTTATAAAAACTGCTGCTGCAGTCGGGACAAGAAGAAGGAGCGGCCCCTCCGAAACCATCAGTCCAGCAGCTCCGTCTCTCAGGCCCCAGCTGATTCCTACATAAAAATAATAGCCGAAGTACGAGCCCGCAATTGAAAATAAAAGCACAGCATACGCACGAAGTATCCATTTCCAGACCCTTTCGTTCATAATTTCCGCCTCCGGACTCTTAGTATGTCTTCAATTAAATACATAAAAGGCATGGGGACTTCATTTTATTCGAGGATGCAGGCTCCCATCCGATTGTTAATTAGGACGAATTTGACAGACAGCTTACTGAACCTAAGCATGTGCTACTCCCTGATAATCAGATCGGCACCTGACCTGCCGAGCAGATAGGCTGCTATCGCAAATGCCTCTGTCTGCTCCCTTATACGCGTAATTCCCTGCGGAGGCTCTTTAATATTCAGCGTATAGTCTGAAGACCCTAAATTTCCCGACTCAGCCTGTCGGAGAAAAACGACAGCTTCCTGCATTCCGCTCCTTCCGCTCTGCATCACTTCATGAAAGGAGACAAATCCGTGCATGACCCCCCTGTATCGGGAGCCCTGGACCAGAACACCATCTCCGCTTAATTTTTCTGCATACTGCTCCCCTTCGTCACGCAGAGGGTCGAATTCAGCTGTTATGATAAGGGCCGGAGGAAGCCCACTTAAATCTTCCGCATGCAGCGGGGAGCTGTAGGGATGTTTCCACATCCACTCCTCCGGGGCATAGGCCTCCCTCGCTCGATGCATCACGCTCCGGGATAAAAGGTAATACCCGCTGTCGTATAATTCTCTGGACGCAAGCGGAAGCTCCCTGAACGTCGTAAGAGGATAAAAAAGAACCTGCGCTATAACTGCCGGTCCGTCCCGGTCTCTTGACATCTGAGTAACCACTGTAGCTATATTCCCACCTGCACTATCCCCCATCACAGATATTTTTGCCGGATCTCCCTTCAGCGCTTCTGCATTCTCTTCTGACCATTGAAGCGCTGTATAGCCGTCTTCCACAGCGGCCGGGAATATATTATCAGGAGCCAGCCTGTATGCCGGTGCTATGACAACGCTGCCGGTGTGGGAAGCTGTATAACGCAGAATATTATCGTGAGTATTAAGTCCTCCGTAACCTTCCATAAAGGCTCCTCCATGAAAGTAAAGAACGATAGGAAAAGGCCCATCTCCACGGGGACGGTAAATGCGAACCGGTATTTGAGCATCCCCCTGAACCGGTATAAAAATATCTTCTCTCAGCAGGACAGCTTCTCCTTCCGTGCCGCCGGAAACAATCCGTGGCGGTCTTACGTTAATATCTAAATCCACCAGGTTATTGTTTACAGCATGCAGCACCACGGCTGTTTTAGCTGGAAGTCTGCCTTCATCGGTTGTCTGCCAGAGAAGAACCGCTCCAGTAATTATGAAAAGCAGAAGACTAAAAACAATAAAAGAAGCCAGCATCGCCTTTTTAAATACTTTTTTTATATGCTGCATTGAAGGTCATGCCTCCTGAGGTTCATACTTCGAATGATTACCCGTTTACCTTTTGCACAGCGGTGGTATTTACTGCATAGGAAGAACCATTGATTCTTCTTAATTATACACTAATTCGGTTTTTAAAATCTGCATCACTCCGCAGAAATATGTACATTCAGGAGGAACGAGAGCTATGCCTTCAACAACAGAAGATTTAAAGAAAGTTTTGTTTAAAATGGATAAAAAATCCTATCGTATGCTGAAAGATATTCAAGGTTCCTATAATGCCGGTTCCGGAATCAGACTTCATATTGATTATGTTCAGGGAGATCCCTTTGCCTCCCCTTCCAGAATTCGCATAACCATCCCGCTTGCCGGCACAGATCTGAATTTCGACGAATTAAACCAGCCTCAAAGAATCAGAGCTGTGAAACATTTTTTCTCCAGTGAATTCAACAAAAAAAAATCAGGAGCTGGTATTAACCTCGGTGGTACAGGTAAAAGCGGAATGATATTTATCGATGCGCCCGGTCCGGAAGTTATAGATAGAAGTTCGGTGCACATCGATGAAAAAAACATTGAATTCCGACTCTCCTGCGGGATCCCGGCCAGCGGAAGAAAAATACTCGGGAAAAAAGCCGCGGAACTTTTATGTGAACTGCTGCCGGACCTCGCTGTAAAAACACTCGAAAGCTACTCCAGAAATAAACTGGACAAAGCTTTGGAAACAGCAGACGACCAGAAGCTGCTGCGTCAAGAAATTATTGAAAACAATTTAACCTCTTTTATTGCAGATGGAGCAGTTTTACCAAGAAAAAGCGGTAACAGCAGCCTTCCGCTGAGAGAGAAACACACAGTCCCTTTTAAATCTCCTGAATCATGGCGCCGCTCCTTTAAAGTAAGCCGTGGCAAAACGGTTACCGGTATGGGGATTCCACGAGGAGTTACACTCATTATCGGAGGTGGTTATCACGGTAAAAGTACTCTGCTGAAGGCGGTGGAAAGAGGCGTGTATGACCATGAACCGGGGGACGGACGGGAATATACTGTAACCGAGGAAACTGCTGTTAAAATACGGGCAGAAGACGGACGGAGCATACGGGAGGTCAATATTTCCCCCTTTATAAATGAACTTCCTTTTCAAAAAGACACGTCCATGTTTACATCTCCGGATGCAAGCGGCAGTACTTCCCAGGCTGCAAATATTATTGAAGCTCTTGAAACGGGCTGCCGGACTCTTCTTATAGATGAGGACACAAGTGCCACTAATTTTATGATCAGAGATGCAAGAATGCAATACCTTGTAAAGAAAGAAAAAGAACCCATCACACCATTCATTGACAGAATAAGGGAACTTTACGAACAGCACGATGTTTCCACGGTGCTCGTCCTGGGAGGTTCCGGGGATTATTTCGATGCAGCCGATCATGTGATTATGATGGATGAATATGCACCTTTTGACCGTACGGAAGATGCAAGAGCGGTAGCCAAAAAATTTAAAACGATCCGCCAGGAGGAAAAACAGGGGGGTATTCCTCCTCTCTCGAATAGACCCTTCCCTACAAGTTATATTACGAAAAAAATGGATAAAAAAGGAAAAATACAAGCCCGTGGCCTTCATCAAATCACTATCGGAAAAGAACCTGTAAATCTTCACGCTGTAGAGCAGCTCGTCAGTACCAGCCAGACAGAAGCTCTGGCGATGATGCTTAAAAAAATTTCTTTTAATCAAAGCAACGAATCAACTATGCAGATCATCAATCGTCTTTATAAAGAGATCGAAACAAACGGACTGGACAGTATTTCACCTTTTTATGGTAAACACCCTGGTAATATTTCGCTCCCGAGACCTTATGAACTGGCGGCTGCGTTAAACCGGATCAGGCCGTGATCAGCTTACCGTTTGGAATAATTAAATCCCTGCCATGACAGGCACCCGCTACCTGACTATCAGGACGAGAAGAAGCCGCCCTTCAGCATTGTGAAAGGTCGGCTTCTTCTTAATGTAAAGTTATCAATCTAAACCTGTTACTTGTTTTCTTCAAAGGTGGGAAGAAATTTGTCCAGCCCTTCCTCCTCCAGTCTGCTTTTAGGAATGAAACGCAGAGCCGCAGAATTAATACAGTACCGCAGGCCTCCTGGTGGGGGGCCGTCCGGAAAAACGTGTCCGAGGTGTGAATCACCTTCTGCGCTGCGCACCTCTGTGCGGACCATAAAATGACTTCTATCAGTTTTTTCGACTACTGCTTTTTCTTCCACAGGCCTGGAAAAGCTCGGCCAGCCGCAGTTGGAATGAAATTTGTCCCGTGAATGAAAAAGAGGTTCACCGGATACTATATCGACGTAAAGACCCTCTTCAAAAAAGTCCCACAGCTCGTTTTTAAATGGAGGTTCCGTGGCATCCTCCTGGGTCACTTGAAACTGTATCGGCGTCAGCTTTTCTTTCAGTTCATCTTTTTTCATCCTGTCAATCCCTCCAGTTTTGTTCAATAAACGAAGCTCTTCCGCTCCCGCGGTTATACATCCGGTAATGCAGGGGATTTTTCTTGTAATAGTGCTGATGATAATTTTCTGCTTCATAAAAGACACAGGCTTTTTCAATACTTGTAGCTACCGGTTTTTGAAATCGTCCGCTGTTATTTAGTGCTTCTTTCGATTCTTCAGCAAGTCTGCGCTGCTCTTCGTTATGATAAAATACAGCCGTCGTATAAGATGTTCCTCTGTCATGAAACTGTCCCCCGCCGTCGGTCGGGTCAATCTGCTGCCAGAAAATTTCAAGCAGTCTGCTGTATGGGAAAACTTCAGGATCGAACGTTATTTGAACAGCTTCCCTGTGACCAGTCGTTTCTGAACATACTTCTTCATAAGTCGGGTCAGGTGTATGCCCACCTGTGTAACCGGAAACTACTCTATGAATTCCCGGCTGCTCATCAAATGGTTTTACCATACACCAAAAGCAGCCTCCTGCAAATGTCGCTTTATCTTCCATAAGTTTTTCCCCCTTTTAATCATCTTATCATCTGTCAAAAATAATGAAAAAAGAACTGCCTCATTTGAATTTTCTGAATTTTTATTATATAATCTTAAAAAAGAAGGCGAGGTGGTCCCTAATGGAAACATGTCCTCGTTGCGGCAGCATGCTGCATACCCACCGCTGGCAGACACTCAGCACAGAACGGAGTGGTGCCTATACCCTTTTCTCTTTCGTTACGAGTAAATGTTCGGCAAATTGTGGATATGCAAAAATGGAGTCTGTAGATCAGAAAAGAGTGGAACACGCCTAATCCTTATTAATTCTCTATTCAGCGATCCAGCAGCTGCAAATATCCACAGAATTGTATGGAGATTCCGTCCCCCCCGGGGGAAGTACATTCATTTTTCTCTATGTGTCTAAACCGTGCTGTTCAAAAACTGCTGAAAAATGCCCCTCTGCAATCAGTCCTTATGACTGTTGCAGAGGGGCATTTTTTATTCAACGATCAATTTTATGAAAAAACGCAGCTGCATTGCCTGACGTTATTTTACGGGCAGTTTCTTCCCCGAATTTATCCTTAAGCGCTGATGCGAATCTCGGATGTTCTCCGGCATGGGATAAACCGTTTACATGTGTTGGAATACCGTCGAAATCAGAACCGAGGGCAATTTGATTTTCCCCTCCAAGTTTTATCAAATGTTCAGCATGCTTCAGCAGTTCAGAAATAAGAGAACCTTTTTCATTTTCTCCGATAAACGGGGGATTGTAAACCAGACCTGCGATTCCTCCAGCTTTAAAAAGAGCTTTCAACTGCTCATCGTCCAGATTACGCCGGTGTCCGCATATACTTTTTGCATTTGAATGTGTAGCTATAGGATAAGATGCTATTTTCAAGACGTCCCAGAAGCCTTTCACAGAAAGGTGGGTAACATCTGTTAATACTTTATGCTCCTCGTTCAGTGCGACTACCTCACGGCCGAAATCGGTCAATCCGGCCCCCCGTGATTCCCCTATCCCATCGGCACAGAGGTTGGCGTTGTTCCACGTCAGACCTATAGACATAACCCCGAGACGGTAGAACGTCCTCAGTTTCCCGAGATCATTACCAAATGCATCCGCCCCTTCCAAGGTAAGCAGCGCCCCGGTTTCATTCTGTTTTAAATCGTTCACCTGACTCCAGGACGTTATATGCTTGATCCGGGAATCAGCTTTTAATATTTTTTCGTAAAAAAGATCAATTTGATCCATTGCCCGGGCAAATTTTTCTTCCGGTGTGTACTCCGGCTCCAGGAAAACTGCAAAAAACTGAAGCTTTACTTTTCCTTCTGCCAGACGGGACGAGTTGACTTCCAGTTCCGAACTGAAAAAGTCCCGGGATTTATCCTCCTGCAGTTTTAAAAGAGCATCACAGTGGAGATCAATAATATGCATCATAACCTCTATTCTACAGGCCGGACCATTTTTTCAAGATCAATATATTCTTCAAACTGCTCTTCTGTAAGATAGCCAAGCTCAACTGCTGTTTCTTTCAGCGTTGAATTATTCTGAAAAGCCGTCTTCGCAATAGTTGCTGCTTTTTCGTAGCCTATGTGAGGATTCAGGGCTGTTACAAGCATCAATGAATTTTTCACATGCTTTTCAATGATATCTTCGTTCACTTCAATTCCAACAGCACAGTTATCATTAAAAGAGTTCATTGCATCCGTCAGAAGACGGACAGACTGAAGGAAATTATAAACAATAACAGGCTTGAAGACGTTCAGTTCGAAGTTCCCCTGACTGGCAGCTACACCGATTGTTGTATCATTCCCGAAAATTTGTGTTGCAGCCATTGTCAGCGCTTCAGACTGTGTAGGATTTACTTTACCCGGCATAATCGAACTTCCCGGCTCATTGGCAGGGATTGTTATTTCTCCAATTCCCGAGCGGGGTCCGCTGGCAAGCCACCTTACATCATTGCCGATTTTCATTAAATCAGCTGCCAGGCCCTTTAATGCTCCATGAGCGTAGACAATTTCATCGTGACTTGTCAGAGCATGGAACTTATTTTCCGAGGAATAAAACGTCATGCCGGTGATACGGCTGATTTCTTCCGCCGTTTTGTCTCCAAAGGAAGGATGAGCGTTAATTCCTGTACCGACAGCAGTCCCTCCGATCGCAAGATAACGAAGCTGTTCGGCAGACTCCGTTATCATTTCTTCCGATCTTTTAAGCATGTAGGCCCACCCGCTCATTTCCTGACCGAGTGTAAGAGGTGTAGCATCCTGAAGATGCGTTCTGCCGATTTTAATTATATCGTTAAATTTCTCCGCTTTTTCTTCAATCGTTTTTCGGAATCGCTGCAGGGACGGAAGAAGCTGCTCATGAACTTCCTTAAGCGCTGCTATGTGCATAGCTGTAGGGAACGTATCATTCGAACTTTGAGAGCGGTTCACATCATCGTTTGGATGAATTCTTAAGTCGGCTCCTTTCTCTCTAAAAAGCTGATTGCTTCTGAAAGCAACTACTTCATTCATATTCATATTAGACTGTGTGCCGCTGCCTGTCTGCCAGACAACGAGCGGGAAATGCTCGTAGTTTTTTTCTGTACGGATTTCCCGGCATACCTGCTGAATCATTTCCGCTTTCTCTGTTTCCATATTTTCCAGTCTGCTGTTTGCAGCTGCACACGCTTCCTTCAGCACAGAAAATGCGTCCGTTATTTCCCGGGGCATTGTTTCCTCTCCAATTTTAAAGTTCTGGAGACTCCGCTGTGTCTGCGCTCCCCACCATTTTTCCTCCGGCACCTGAATTTCTCCAATAGTATCCTTTTCCGTTCTGTATCCCATATTTTCGTCCTCCTCTATTATGTATCGCATGAGAGCCCTTACAATTTACGACGGCTCTGCTGTGTACAAAGATTACGTTACTCACTTTCCATAAAAAAATCAAGATAACAGGGACATATTAACATTGAAATTCATTTAACGATTGAATTTTCTGAATGATATCGTTATGATGAATGTGTAGTGTTTAACAATTCTTGGAGGTGTCTGTATGGAAATACTGGAACCAAAACAAGGTACATATCAATTAGAGGACTATTCCCGGACTCGAGAAACATTCGACTGGGAACAGACGAAAGAAGCTTTCAGCTGGAACAAGACTGGAAATGTTAACATTGCTTACGAAACAATCGACCGGCACGTTGACGAAGGGCGCGGAGAAAAAACAGCTCTTTACTATTCGGATGCAAGCCGTGATGAAGCCTACACATTCCAGGCTATGAAAGACAAAACAAACCAGGCGGCCCATGTATTTAAGGACCTTGGTGTTAAAAAAGGGGACCCTGTATTTATTTTCATGCCCCGATCCCCTGAACTTTATTTTGCCCTGCTCGGTGCCGTTAAGGCCGGTGCAGTTGTCGGACCGCTTTTTGAAGCGTTCATGCAGGATGCTGTTCGTGCACGTCTCGAAGACAGTGAAGCAAAAATGATCGTAACTACTCCGGAACTCGTTTCAAGAATTCCTCATGAAGAACTTCCCCATCTGGAAACGATTCTCGTAACAGGGGACAGCAGCAAGGCTGACGAACATGAAAAGTATGTTTCCTTTGACGAAAAAATGAAAGCGGCTTCAACAGATGACTCCGCTATCGAATGGGTGGATCTGGAAGATGGATTCGTCCTTCATTACACGTCGGGCTCCACCGGTAAACCTAAAGGCGTTTATCACGTCCATAAAGCAATGCTTCAGCAGTACCAGACTGCCAAGTGGGTACTTGATCTTAGAGAAGATGATATTTACTGGTGCACAGCTGACCCGGGCTGGGTTACAGGAACTTCCTACGGTATTTTCGGTCCATGGCTGTATGGTGTAACAAACGTCGTACGGGGCGGCCGCTTTTCTCCGGACGACTGGTATGCTACGCTGCAGAATTACAAAGTTACCGTCTGGTACAGTGCACCGACAGCTTTCCGTATGCTGATGGCGGCTCCAAAAGAAACACTCGAAAAATATGACCTTTCATCCCTTCGCCACATTTTAAGTGTGGGTGAACCGTTGAACCCGGAAGTTGTCCGCTGGGGTTGGGACGTATTCGGTCTCCGCATTCACGATACTTGGTGGATGACGGAAACAGGTGCTATGCTTATCTGCAACTATCCGAGCGAACCAATTAAGCCTGGTTCTATGGGTAAACCTATTCCAGGGGTAGATGCATCGATTATCGATGATAATGGCAACGAAGTCGGGCCGAATGAAATGGGCAACCTTGCGATTCGGTCTGGATGGCCTGCGCAGATGCGCAAAATCTGGAACAACGAACCGAAATTCAATGAATATTTTGCTTTCGAAGGCTGGTACGTATCCGGAGATACTGCCTACAAAGATGAAGACGGCTATTTCTGGTTCCAGGGAAGAAACGATGACGTGATCATGACTGCCGGTGAACGTGTTGGTCCTTTCGAAATTGAAAGCAAGCTCGTTGAACACGAAGCGATCGCTGAAGCCGGAGTAATCGGCAAGCCCGATGAGATCCGCGGCCACATTATTAAAGCTTTTGTCGCCCTGAAAGATGGTTATGAACCATCCGATGAACTTCAGGACAATATTAAAAAATTCATTAAATCCGAGCTTGCAGCACATGCTGTTCCCCGTGAAATTGAATTTAAGGATAAGCTTCCTAAAACACGAAGCGGTAAAATTATGCGCCGTGTCCTGAAAGCATGGGAGCTGGACGAGCCTACCGGAGACCTCTCCACTATGGACGATGCCTAAAACAACCCTTGATTTAAAATAAAAAAGTGCTGCCCCGCCGATCTACTGTCGGACGGGGCAGCACTTTTTTATGATTTTTATCTGTCCAGCTCTTCAGAAAGTCAATTTATATCTGCGCACTTTATACTGCCGAAACTAAAAAGAATAATACGGCGAAATCATTACGTAGACAACGACGCCTGTAAAGCTGACGTAAAGCCACATCGGCATGGCCCAGCGGACCCATTTACGGTGTTTGGAACGTAAATCTTTGTATCCGGTGAAAAAACTCATTAATGCAAAAGGAACGATGACAGCTGCTAAAATAATATGGGATATGAGAATAAAATAATATATCCCTGCCATGATTCCCCCTCCACCGTAAGGAGTCGATTCTGCCATAAAGTGAAACGTGACATAAGAAAGTAAAAAAACCGCCGTCGTAGTAAAGGCTGCGTATATAAAGCGTCGGTGAACCGTTATGTTTCGTTTTAATATAGCGAGAAGCGCCCCCATTAAAAAAATGAAAGTGAACGTATTTAACGTTGCGTTAAGCAGGGGAAGCGCTGTGACCCATCCCGGGAGCTCTCCTATGTAACCGGGAATAAACGACAGCAGTACAACAAGCAGATTAACAATAATCGTAATTACAATAACCGTGCGGACATGGTGTTTGACGAGACTGTTCCAAATAGATTTAATAGGTTTTCATCCTTTCTTGTACGCTGAGGGTCAGTCAGCAGGCGGCTGCTTCCCCTCAGCCAGTATACAGGTTTTTTATTTGAAGGGAAAGATGATTTAAAGACGTGTAGGTTTTGTTTCATTCATTTTTTCGTTGCGGCGGCTCTGCTCCAGTTTATCCAGAAGCTGTTTGAGCATTTCCGGATCTTCTTTCGTAAAGAAACGTTTGTTTATTTCTTTTTTCACGAGCCGCTGAAGAAGCTTTTTTTCCTTACTGGTTAACAGCATGATTTTTCCTCCCTTTAGATGTATCTGCAGACTTATAAACAAAATAAAAAGATACAGCCATTAAAAGAAGCAGTAAACTTGATACATAAAAAACTGCCGGTATACCGAATGAACCGGCAACCAGCCCTCCCACCGCAGGGCCTGTAACATTCCCTAAAAAACGAAAGCTCTGATTGTAGCCGAGCACTTCCCCCTGGATATTAACAGGTACTTTCTGACGGATGTAGGCCGTCACACATGGAATAATACCACCCACGGCAATTCCGAACAGAAAACGCAGAATTACAAGCTGCCATATAGATGTCACAAATGCCTGGGGAAGGAAAGTTACAGCTGAAATGATAAGACAAATAAAAATAATTTTATCGTGACCTATTTTGTCTCCCTGAATCCCCCAAAATCTCGTAGCTATCAAATTTCCTAACCCTGTTACAGAAAAAGCCAGTCCAGCTAAAAAAGCTATGTTCTCTGAAGTTAACAGCTGGCTGACATAGAGAGCCAGCTGAGGCTGAATACTGAAATTGGCCGTCTGCACAACCAGTGACAAAAGCATGACTATGAGCAGCATTTTATTTCTTATGATCAGCAGGAGCACCTGACGCATCGTTTTCTTTTCTTCAGGCCGTGTATTTTCAGTAATAATCTTTTCTTTTATACCGAAAGCAACGAGTGTTGCAGCCAGTGCTATCACAACAGAAGTTATAAAAAAAGTATAAGTAAAACCAACACTGTCTGCAAGCAGACCGCCTATAAGCGGTCCGAAAAGACCTCCAGAGACCGTTCCCATCTGAAGAGTACCGAGAACTTTTCCCGCTTCTTCCTTTGCTGTCTGTGCAGAGATAAGAGCCATTGATGTTGGAATGAATCCGGTTACTACTCCCATGAATGCCCGGAGCAGAAAAAGTTCCCAGACGTTATCAACAAAACTCATTAACAATATCGACACGGCAATACCGTATCCGGTCAGCATTAATATCTTTTTTCTTCCGAAAGTATCCCCGAACCTTCCCCAGAGCGGTGCTGCGAAAAAGGCAACTAAAAAAGTTATGCCGAAAATGAAACCGGACCATCTCTGGACGTAGGCATCGGAAAAATCCCCAAATGTTTCTATATACACTGAAAGAAATGGGAGAACCATTGTCGCACTCGCAGCGACAAAAAAGTTGGCTATCCACATTACTGTGAGATTGTTATTTTTAAACATCTTAATCTTCCTTTATGATCTATCGTATTAATATTTCGTATCACGTAATATATCAACAGAAAAAAACGGCCTGTTCAGCCGTTTTCGTTAAAATGTATTACGGGGTAAGAAATTTTTCCAGTTCGTCCGCCCGCTTCTTCATTTGTTCATAACCGTGCTGATAAAGACGTTCCAGTCTGCCTCTGTTTCTTTCCGTTCTTGCTACGTCGTAAAGTTCCGAAGGCCTGATGACAAAAGCCTTTCCTTTGCTTTCCAGCTCCTGAATATAATCCAGTGTCTGATTATAAATTAAATAGCGGTTTTCAATAATATTTATGAGTCCTGGAAAGTCCCTGTACTTTCTGCGGAAGTACCACATTCCTCTTTTGGCAGGGGCTTTTCGATAACCCAGTTTTTGAGTAAGTACAATCACATGTTTCTCGTTGCCATCCTTTACCGACCGGATAACCGGAACCGGATCACTGAGCCCTCCATCCATTAAGATCCTGCCGTCATGGTTAATCGGCGGAGCAACAAACGGAAGAGAAGAAGATGCCCGCAGAATTTTATTGAGACCATCCCGCATCTCTTCTTTTTCATAGTAGACTGTCCCTCCGCTCATACAATCAGTCACCCCTACGTAAAACTCCTGTTTGGAGCTGAAAAAATTATGATAATCAAAAGGGTTTTCAGTATTGGGAATTTGATCAAAAATCAAGTCCATGTTAAACAGTTCCCCGTGACGAAGCAGCCTTTTGTAGGAGATATAATCCGGATGATCTGCGTATCCTACTGTCACTGCCCGGTTTCTCCCTTTCTGCCTTGAGATATAAGAAGCTGCGTTGCAGGCTCCTGCAGATACTCCTATAACGTAAGGAAATTCCATGTGGGATTCCAGCAGATATTCAAGAGCGCCGCTCGTAAAAACCCCCCGCATTCCACCACCTTCAAGCACCAGACCTGTCTGCTTCATGTTTTCACCCCTTCTTTCCCTCATTTACTATATAGTTTACAAAAGGCATTTTCAGTACACCAGGCTGATTCAGAGAAGCTGTTTTTTTCCTGTAAAATTACCTGTTCCCTTCCGTGATTTTAAGAAAATCATTTTTGTTTTCGATTAACTACACGCAAAGCTGAAAAGGTTTCTTCAGAGATATTTCCGTGACTTAATGATAAGTACTGTTGAAGCTGGGTGGAACGAGGGCACCCATTACAAACGGGCACTTTTACTCCTCATCGAAATAATACATCAGGGCGAGTGCTCCCGGTCCTGTATGAGTGCTTATAATAGGAGTAGTATCCACGATCGGGAAATCCGCCTCCTTATCAAGCATCGAAGAGAGCTCATCCTTCAGCTGACCGGCAAGATTCTCTGCCTTTACCTGGGCAATACCTGCTCCCCTTATTTTTTTCCCTTTTGTTTCTTCAGCAAATTTTTTCGTAAGAGCCTGAATCATCTGGGAATGTGTTCTCACCTTGGTTACAGGCGTATAAACACCATCCTCCAGGGAAGCAATCGGCTTAATTTTCAGCAGGGAACCTATCATGGCCCGTCCCCTTCCAATTCTTCCGCCTTTTAATAAATATTCAAGCGTATCCACCATAATGTAAAGAGATGTCCTCTTCCTCACTTCGTTAAGCCTATTTGTAATATCCTCCACTGTAAAGCTTTCTCCAGCCATTTTGGCTGCTGTTTTCACTTGAAAACCAAGGGCCAGGGATATGAACTGTGAATCCACCACTGTTACGGAAGAAGAGGACAGCCCGGCAGCTGTAACTGCGCTCTGGTATGTACCACTCATTCCCGAACTCATGTGAATGGACAGAACTTCACTTCCATCTTTTCCAAGTTCATTATAAATCTGCTCGAACACTCCTGTCGGGGGCTGGGAGCTTTTAGGTATCTGCTCAGCCTTTTCAAGAAGATTCACGTATTCCCTGCTTGTAATTTCGACTCCATCCTCGTAGGGTACACCATCCACGGTGACCGTGAGGGGTACTACGGTAACCCCAAGCGATCTTAATTCCTGAACGGGCACGTCTACTGTTGAATCTGTTACAATTTTTATTGATTTATTCATAATAACCCCTCCGGATCTCCCTGCTTTATTCTCTTTTTAAGAATACTATAACAAACAGATTTTGTTAAGGCTTACGGTTTCTAAACATTGGAAGCTCTGTACTGGACTGCCGGTATTTTTATTGCAGAGATGCTTTTT
The DNA here is from genome assembly GCA_003560495.1 of Bacillus sp. (in: firmicutes). GTDB lineage: Bacteria > Bacillota > Bacilli > Bacillales > Salisediminibacteriaceae > Alkalicoccus. The sequence continues at coordinate 32,434 of PWLM01000254.1, forward strand.
CCAGCTCAAAAAAGAGAAGCTTTCTGCAGCTTTAATTTCCGGCAGACAACGTTCTTCCGGATGACTTTTTATAGCGGAAATTCTGCAAATTACTTTTTCGTAACTGCTCTCTTCTATGGTAGAATAAAAAATGCTGTACAAACGAGTGATTATAAAGGAGGAAGCGGTTTGACCAAACAGTTTGATGCCCCTTTTATAGCAGTGGAAGGCCCGATTGGTGCCGGTAAGACGTCTCTAGCTCTGAAACTGAGCGAGCACTACCGCTTTCATCTGCTGGAGGAAATTGTCGACGAAAACCCTTTTCTCAGCAAGTTTTATGAGGATATTGATGAATGGAGCTTTCAGACAGAGATGTTTTTTCTCTGTAACAGGTTCAAGCAGCTCGAAGATCTTTATGAAAACCAGCTTAGTAAAGGCTATTCAGTCGTAAGTGACTACCATATATTTAAAAATCATTTATTTGCCAAGCAGACTCTGCGGGACGAGCACCTGGCGAAGTACGAACGTATTTATAACATTCTTACGGGAGATCTTCCGCGTCCCAACGTCATTTTATATATCAATGCCAGTCTCGACACACTGTTAAACAGAATCAGCAGAAGAGGCAGGGAAATGGAAAAATCAATCGATCCCTCCTACCTGCATCAGCTCTCGGGGGATTACGAACAGTTTATGCGGGATCACCAGCACGTCTATCCGGAAATTCCAGTCATTACTCTCGACGGGGATCGTCTGGATTTCGTAGCAAACCCTCATGACTTCAGACGTATAGTAGATCAGCTGGATGAAGCAATAACTAAAAAAAGATCCCTTTTATAAAGAGATTCCACCACCGCCCTGTAAACGGTTCATTGCTTTAGTAAAGCGGATGGTACAATAAGAATTGGAGTGGAAAAAATGAGTATTATCAATCACGGATTGTCACCGAATTCCCTGATTACCCTCGCAGGCACAGTAGGTGTAGGTAAATCCACGCTTACAAATACACTGGCAGATACGCTGGGATTCCGCGCTGCCTATGAAAAAGTAGACGGCAATCCTTATCTGGAAGACTATTATGAAGATTTTAAAACCTGGTCTTTCCACCTGCAGATGTATTTTTTAGCAGAACGGTTCAAACAGCAGAAACGCATGCATGAAGAAGGACTGGGCTACGTGCAGGACCGCAGTATATACGAGGATGTCGGTATTTTCGCGCAGCTTCAATATGATCAGGGAAATATGTCCGAAAGGGATTTTAATACGTATCATTCTTTATTTGAAGCGATGGTTATGAACCCTTATTTTCCTAAACCGGACGTCCTTATTTATATCAACGGCTCTCTCGAAAGCATTATGAAGCGTATCAACTCCAGAGGCCGTCAGATGGAAATTGATACTCCATATACTTTTTGGGAAGATTTGTATGATCGCTATCAGACGTGGATAAATAACTTTCAGGAATGTCCCGTACTTCATCTTGATATTGACCATTACGACTGCAGCGATCCAGCTTCAATGAAAGAAATTGTTAAAGCACTTGAAACTCTGCAGCGCCATTCATCCAAAGAACACGTCAAATTGTAAATACAAGTATTATAAAAAAGTGCTGTCCCGGAAATAACCGGGACAGCACTTTTTTTCTGTTATGACCTGCACACGGAACAGCCTACTGCTAATCCGAAGATTCACGGAGCCGCTTCATCCTTTTTTTGTAAACTATTCTGGATAAACTGATACTCGCTTCATATAGAAAAATAAGTGGAACAATAACCAGTACGTCTGATAAAAAGTCCGGTGGGGATACGAGTACACTTACGATAACTATCGCAAAATAAGCGTACTTGCGGTTTTTATGCATTCCGTGCGGCGTAATCACCCCAATGCTCGTTAAAAACATAACAACAAGCGGCATCTCAAATAAAATGCTGAATGGCACGGTCATTCTGAGAACAAACTGAAAATAGCGGTCAGCAGTAAACATTGTCTCAAATGTTCCTGCGCCAAGGTTAAGCAGAAAATCGAGTACAATCGGAATAACGATAAAGTATCCGAATGCCAGTCCTCCTGCAAAAAGAACGAAAGACGCAGGAATATACATTAAGGATGCTTTCTGCTCCTCCGGTGTCAGACCCGGTTTCACGAAAAGCCAGATCTGCAAAACTATCACCGGTACAGCCAGCGCCAGTGAGACGACAGCCGCTATTGAAAAATAAATGAGAATAATATCCAGCGGCCCAAGTACAGCCAAAGGCATCTCCAAATCTTTAGTAAGCCAGTCGTATATGTCCTGAACAAAAATAAATGCTGTAATAAAGGCTGCTATAAATGTTGCAAGAATAATTATTATTCTTTTTCGAAGCTCGTCGAGATGATCAACGATTTCCATATTTTCCTGATTCATGCCTTTTCACCCTAAATAAAAATTTCCCGTTTTTGCAAAAGAGAAGCCTGCTCAAGCTTTCACTCGAGCAAGCTTCCAGGAGACTTACTGCTGCTTTTTATTATTATCTGATTCATCGTCCGATGTTAAATCTTTTGTGGAATTACGGAACTCTCTAAGCGTCTGCCCCATTGCACGGCCGATTTCCGGAAGTTTTTTTGGACCGAAAATAACGAGCGCAATAACGAGGATCAGGATCAGCCCCGGGATACCAATACCGCTGCCTAACATAATAACCCTCCTTGGATCCCTTAAGGATCTTCAAATTACATTATTCATACTGCTTTATACATCATATCACATTTAAGCACGGGCAACCAACGTTGAAATGTCTTCTCTTTCGACTTCAAATGAGAACAATTTATGAATTTTTTTCAAGGTGAAAATGAAATTTTACTTCTGCTCTTTCCGGACGGTAGGAACGTTCAATAAACGTCACCTGATAGTTTCTATCTACAAGAATCACGGTGCTGCATCTCGTACCATATTCTTCCATGTGAATAAACGGCGGAGAAAGCAATTTTTCCAGTTCAAGTCCTACTCCAGTATCCGGAAGCTCTGGTTCGGGAAACGGTTCTTTTCTGGAGAGTGCCTCGAAAAGATGCGCTGTTATTTCTTGTGCATCCATGGCAGGGACGGCTGCAAGCTCTTTTTCCAGGAAATCTGTTTTAGGCCATTCCTCTCCCATAACCGCGTTGGATAGAGCGAATATGCCTTTTTCAATCGTCTCAGACTTCCCATTGCCATTTGTTTCGTAATGAAGTTTATCGACCGTACCGTACAGAAGGTTAAAACCTGCAAAAGCCCGCCTGTTATTCAGATACCCTTCCAGATCTCCTCCGGTAAGCCAGGAAGGTACTAAAACTCCACGTGAATAGGGGAATGAGTTTTGTTCTTTCGGATTTCTTATATTAGTAACCGCACCAATTTTACCTGTCCTGGAAACACCGATCCAAGTGCCCCCCTGCTTTATGTCTTTTCCTGCAACAAATCCTTCTTTCCACCAATGGGCCTGTTCGGCAGGCCTCGCGATGAATTCATCCCGATTAGCAGCTATAATTAAAGGATATTCAGGATGCTCCTTCATTACTGCTCCTATAATACACATTTTATCAACTCCTGCACATTTGTAATGCTGCCTTTCACTTCCCCGGTTAAGGCTGAGCCATGCAGAAAGGCATTCCTGCGTTTTCAAGGTTTAGTTAATTTTACGATTTTTATGAACTAACGCTGTGAACATATAAACTGTAAAAATCAGAATAAATACTGTAACACCCGGAAAAAAAGATGATGGAAAAAGTACGTACATTATACTACCGGAAGCGGTTATCACCCCTGCTCTAACATTCAGCCTTTCTTTTATACCATTCAATTTATTTTTATGAACAATAATATATTCTGCTGAAATAACGGCAGACAAAGGAATAATAAACATTCCCAGAGCAGAAATAAATTCCTCTGCTCTATCCACCACCTGTGGCAGAGCACTGAGCAGTACTGCCGCTCCTCCGAACATAAGTGCTGCGCGCAGACGTCCGGCGGCAGGTATGCTGTTTAATAGGCTGTACCCACCGGTGTAAGCATTATTGACATTTATAATAAGCATACTCCCCACAGCTGCCATGATTATAATGAAGAGAAGTATTTGACTTTCAGTACGGTCTGCAGCGGAAAGAAAAGCATTCCACTCCCCACCTGAAGAAGCCGCCCACGCTCCCAGTACTGCAGTAAATATAAATCCGACAGTATTGCCCGCAAACAGCCCGGCAGCCCCGTGCAGCGAACTTTTTGCATACCTCGTTACATCTGAAGAGGTACTGACTCCGGAAACATACTGCACAAAAACAAGGCTTCCATAAAAAATCATGGCGTTGAGACCTCCCCCTCCCCCTTCGGATGAAACGGGAGGAAGACCATCCGCTGAAAACGTAAATATCATCGCCGCAGCTCCCAAAACCAGTACAGGAGTAAAGTATGCAGCAAAAGTTTTCATTGCCTGAAATCCAATCAGTGCTGTAAAGACCATAATGGAAGCAAGCAGTACGGTAAGAGCGGTGAAAGACACAGTCACTCCCGCATCATGTAGCAGCGAATGTATTAAGTAGGCTCCGCCCACAGCCTGCACGCTGAACCAGTAGAGGGAGGTCATCGTTCTTACCGGAGATGAAAACAGCATCGATCCGCTGCTTCCCAAAAGGGAGCGGACTGCATACTGGGCAGGTATCCCTTGACGTGAACCCGGCAGGGACATAATTGATACAAATATGTAGGCCGGAACCGCTCCGGCCAATGTGACAAGGACAGCCTCATAAAAAGTCAGCCCGCCTTCCAGCACTGCGAGAGCAGGAAGCAGCATGTTTCCTGCATTTATATTGATTGCAGCCTGCATGCGGATATAATCCCATGCCGAAGTCGTTTTCATGCTGCCAGGAACCGGGCTTAAGCCTATTGTTTCAAATTTCCCACTATATCCCAAAGGGACCCTCCTTCCCTGTAAGTTTTATTTGTATAATGAATTATATCACAGCCTTTAATAAAGAAAGCACGATGCCGGTTCTGCAGTCACAATTGTCACTACTTTATATTGACGGTATAATTAACTCAGGAACTTTGTGGATTTAATAGTCCAGTATGGGACAAATAAAAATGGGGAGGGTTTTTTATGACGGAAGAAAACAGGCAGCAGGGGAATCCTGTTGAAAAAGAAGAGGCGGAACAGTATCTCGATAAAATAAACGACAAACGCAATATAGAAGAAATTCTTGATTCTATTGGAGGACTCGGTACTAAAGAACAGGAAAAAGCCGGGGAATCCCTGGAAGCTTTAAGACGACCGGTAAGTGACATGATGAACGAACCGCATCACAATCTGCCTGATCAGCTTTCCAAATTAAAAGAAGTCGTTGCCGAACTGGAGCCTAATTATCTTCAGCAGGGCAGATTCAAGCAGTTTTTATCCAAAATTGCCCGTAAAAGCCCTATCGAAAAATACGCAAGAAAATATCAGACAGTTGAAAGTGAAGTTGACACGATCGTAGAAGCTCTCCTTCACGGAAAAGATAAACTGCAGGAAGATACAGTTATGCTCCATCAGCTGAAAGACATAGCAAGAGAAAGAATTACCGGGCTGAATGAACAAATTCAAGTTGGTAACCAGCTGAACACTATGCTGGAAGAAGAATTGAAAAAGCCGGAATGGCAGGATGACCCGACGCCGATAAAAAAAGGACAGCAGAAAGTTCTCTCACGCATTAAAAACATGCAGCAGGCTGTTCTCGTCCTGCAGCAGTCTCTTGGTTCTGTCGATATTATTGTGGAAAATAATGACAAGCTGGAAGAAGCGATTTTTAATTCCATCACCATGACAAAAAATATTATTACCGTCACAGCTTCAATTCAGCTTTCACTCAGTAATCAGCGCCAGGTTATAGATGCGGTGCAGAACGTTAATAAATCGACGGAGCAGATGCTTCTGAGCAATGCGGAAATGCTGAAATCAAACACTGAAGAAACATTAAAAACTCTAGAAGAACCGGCAGTTGCTCTCGAAACGTTCCGCAAAGCATATGAAGATGTTTACGCTGCCATAGAACTGACAGAGCAGTCCAACGAACGTATTATCAACTCCAGTAAAAAATTCATATCCGAAATGGATGAGCTGAATAAACAGATGGAAAAGAAACTGCTTGAATAGGAGGAAATGAGGTGACAGCAATGAACTGGCGGGACAGATTAATCGAGCAGAACTGGCTGCAGCCTTTTCTCCCAAATTACATGCGGCCGCTGAATGAGCCTGCTATGATGAACGAGCATACAAAAGAATTTGTATTCGAAGCAGAAGAATTCATTTCTGATCTCGCCGCTCTAGTAGAGCTTCCGAGAATGAATAAAACGTTCAAGCGGAGTATTCAGGGCTTCACTTATAAAATAAAAATAAAGCACAAAAAAATTCAGGTGGAGATGATTGATACTCAAAAGTCTTCTGCCTCGTTAAAAAAGAGGGTATTTATTACTATTTACCGCCACCACATTAAAGAAAGCAACGGTCAGGGTAAAGTAATGGATGCGACTATTTATTATCAAAAAGAAGGACGCACCCACGTGAGGAGTATTCGAAGGCATCCGGTTTTTCAGCCCCTTTTTTATCATATCCACCGCCTGGATATGTCCATCAGCGGACAGCAGCTGCCGGACCAGATACAACCGGTTTCGGCGGCAGAACAGACTCCGGATCTCCCTGCTGATCAGGAAGCGGAAGCACTTCTGGATGCTCTGAGGGATGTTAAAAAACGTTTTTCAGAAGTTCAGGAAGCATCTGATCTTCTTCAGCAGATGATACCTCCTATGGAAAAAACTGCTGAAGAATATGCTTTACTGGATATAGAAGAAAAACATGACTTAAAACGCATGGTCCTGCACGATATTCCAAATCTGCTTCAGACGTATGTATCTTTGTCCGCTGATCAAAAAAAAGATTCCCGTGACAGAATGCTCCACTCCCTCAATAATATGTATTCAATTATTAAAAAACAGGCGGAAGATCTTCAGGCTACCCGCATGGAACGCATGAACCATCTGCTGCAGCTGAACGAACTGCGGTACAGTCCGGATTATCAAAACAATCAAATGAAAACCTCCACAATGATGAAAAAACACCAGAAACAAATAGATGAGCAATAGGCTTCCTGCTGTTCTGACGACAAGTTCTCCTTCGTAAGAAAATAATAAAGTTAAAGCTTTACCCTCTTTCCCCCCAGCGGTGAAAACCTGCATTTATACCGCATTCGAAAGTGCCGCCCCACGTAAGGTGCTCCCAGTGCAGAAAAAGAAGCAGCAGGACACACAAGCCCTGTTCTTCTCCTTTCCAGCACTGTAAAGAAGTGATAAGATATGTTTAGCTGCGGGCTGCTGAAGCCTGAATAAGTAATAAATGAGGGATCGAGATGGATCGAAGAACCGCCCGGCGCTGGATAGACCAGCATGTACGTATTGATGAAGAACAATCCGGTGCCTACGCAGGGGTATTGGAAGAAGTAATTACTCATGACCGAAAACCATGGGAAGGCAGAATAAGAATTAAAGGTGTTCTCCGTGCACCGCAATATAATAATACGAAAGAAACACCCGGTTCGCTGCTGTATGAAAAAGACGAACTCATCACTGCAGCCGGCAGAAAGATATCCCCATTAACAAGTCCATTTACTCTCTCCTACAAAGAATCATATGGTGAAGCTGTGAAGCAGCTCTGGGATATAGAGAATGAGCAGGTGGAAGCAGGCGAGAGAATGCTTTCTGTTCTTCAGCAGGAGCTTCGGACATGGCAGATGGAGCACCTGCTTCAGGAGTCTTCTTACGCCTACTATGAGTTTTACTCGGATAATAATGAAGATTATCTGTACGATGACAGAAAAAAAGATACACTTTCTTTAGAAGGCTGCCCGTTTGAATTTGAAATTCAGACGGAAAGTGGCTGGGTGCCTGCCTATTACAGGAAAAAAGGCACTTTTGAAGAACCCGAAGGGCAGATTCTAAAGGTAAGCAACGGAGATTCTCTCCGCCTCGATAAAGAACAGTTCGACCCTTATAAGATGCTGGTAAATGAAATAAGCGACCCGGCTCTGCAGGCACTGGAAAGAGGATTGAAAAAATTCGGGCTTGGACATGAAAACTGTGTACACTGTCATAATTCCCTTCTTATGCACCTTCTTGCTTCGTTCTCGAAGAAAGAGTTTAAAGGAGTAAACTTTATCACTTTTTCCAATGGCAGCAACCAGGTAATTGTACAGCATCATTATGAAAGAACCGTTCAAAAAAATAATAATACAGCATTCGACAGATTTGAGTTCACGGCTGATAACGGCAGACGTATGATCACAGCTTATTCTGCGCAGGCTTCGCCTGACAACAAGTAATCAGACAGTGCTGTCCAATCTCCCAAGTGGCAGATTATCCTTTTGCCGTCCCCAAAAATATAAAGTCAAAGAAAGGAGCCGGTCAAATCCGGCTCCTTTCTTCACTTTCTATATCATGGGGGGTAACTGATTCCTCTATTTCATAGGAATACCACTCCATAAACGTTTCTTTCTGCTCCGTGGAAATATGTTTTAATGAAAACGCCTTTCCAATTACTGTAGTCAGTACAGAAACAGTGATCGTGTACAGGTCATCGAGCCTCTGCAGAGGATTCTGCGACATCTCCATATCCTGAATTCTTCTTTTAGGAAGCACTACTTCCGATTTGGAAAACTGTCTGGAACGGAGGCACAAGTAATCCTGCTCACTGCATATTCCTGCGGTTTTATACTGAACGTATCCGAGAAGCCCCCCTGCAATTGGCAGCAGGAAAGCAAGCCATCCATATGGTACAAAGTACGCAGCTGCACCGGCACCGATAAGTGCCGGAACGATTAGTTTAATCATATACCGTCTCATACTTTCTTTTGGGAGCCCTTCATACTGAGCTTCAAATGCATATTCCGGAATAATTTCCCCCAGGAGTTCCTTTACTTCACTGCGTCTGCAGAGAGGAAGCAGAATCGTGGATAAATCTTCATCTTTTGTCCCTCCCCCCGCACTTTCCACATACACAGCGCAGTAGCCAATCGGCTGTCTGAGAAGGTTCTGAACGACTCTGACTGCATTGATCCGGTTTTCATTCAATGTAAGCTGCCGCTGTTCCAAAACACCTCTTGAAATATGAATTTCCTCTCCCTTTTTATTGATCGTGAACATTCCATACTTCAAGACGGTGGATGCGATCGTAAACAGCCATGCGGAAACGAGAACCGTTACTATAAACATACCGATATATACAATACTGGACTGAATCACCCATCCTACAGCAATATTAATCAGCCAGTCAGGAAGAAACTGCGGCAGCTGGGATACAACAGCTGCCATAAATGTTGCAGCTATTCCTACACCACTCGAAGTTACGGCTGCGATTACAAGCCTTTTTATGCCAAGTTCCCATTTGTATACAGGCTCTTCCTTTTTTTTCTCCGGGAGCGGAGTCAAACTATGAGCCATTCCTTCACTGATTTCTCCTAAATACGCTTCCGAAAAGTTAATTTCTTTGTCATTCCCGCGATTTAAGAGCTCCGCTTTAATCTGTTCGGCTTTATGTCTTTTTAAAGCTACCAGACGGAATTCAGGCTCGCTTCCACCTCCCGCCGTTTCGATCTTAAGCTCTACCAGACCAAAGATTCTCTGAACGACTTTAGCATTTATGTCGATACTCTGAACCCGGTCTCTCCGGATAAAGCGGTTCTGGCGAAAAATCAGTCCCTGCTTAATTTCCAATTCATCGGACTTTAAATAATACTTGAATCTCCACCAGCTGATGAATCCATTAACTAGAGAACCGATAAGAATCAGCGCAAAGAAAGCAATGAAAAACAATGAAGAAATACCATCGGCCTGCTGGCCGAAAATAAATACGACAATTACAGTAATTATCATCTGTTTTAAACTACCGAGAAAGGATATAAACATTGCGGCGGGGTGCTGCCGCTGCCAGTTATTCATCCGGATCCGCTTCTCTTGCCAGCTGAGCAATCTGATCCCGGAGCTCGCCTGCTGCTTCCATTTCCAGGCCCGGTATTTCATGGACAGTGGCAGCAGTTGATATCGTTACACTCGCCAGCTTGTAATGTCTTAAAATTGGTCCCTGCCTCGTGTCAACGTGCTGCACCCGGATCATCGGAATAATAACACGCTCTACAATGAAAACACCCCTCATTAATTCCACTTCATTTTCATAAACCTTATAGCGCCACCGTTTCCATTTTAACGGCTGCAGTATGAAAATACTTAAAACTGCAGTTAAAAGAAAAAAACCGGTCAGCGTATAAAATATCCACATAGGGAGCTCCCAGACCTGTGCAGCTCCCCAATATCCGGCAGGGATCAGAAATAAAAAGATCGATTCAAATCCCGCAGTTATTTTCCAAACTCTCCTTGTTTTCGGAGCAAGGTAACGGTCAGGTAACGGCCTCATTGAACAACTCCTCGCTTCCTACTCATCCTCTTCGTTTACGTAAATTATGGTTACTCCCTGTTCTTCCAGGTATTGCAGTACCTCCCGGTTCAGGTCCTCTTCGCGCAGAAGACCGAGAGAAGGTGCAAGTTCCAGCTCCTCCAGCTTCCCATTCTCCGCGTCTTCTATAAGTTCAATAACTTCCTCCATATTCCGGTCTTCAAGCCGGCTCATTAAATCTGCTCGGTTCAATTGAACTGCCTCCTCGTTTATTTTTCTTTATCAAAAGCTTCCGACATCTGCTTCCAAACAGAACCTTTTGCTTCTTCTCCTTTTTCAATACGTGCAAGGGCAAGCTTCGCCTGGAGCGCTACTTCGAATTCAGAATCGTTTTCAGCAGTGCGCAGTGCTGGAAGAGCCTGTTCATCCCCCACTTCATACAAAAACATAGCAGCCCTCCACCGGACTAATTTGCTTTTATCTTCAAGAGCTTTAATCATCGGTTCTATCCCTGCCTTACTTCCGAGATCAGAAAAGGTATCGGCAGCAGTTCTCCGAACCGTTACGGATTTATCCTTCATTGCCTGGTTCAAATAAGGTATCACTTGATCGTCTTCCAGCATGCCTAAATAAACGACTGCCAGGCGGCGGATGGAAGATTTTTCATCATGAAGGGCTTTTTCCAGAACCGGAAGATCCACCAGCTGCGGATTCATCTGCTCGAGACTAGAAAACCTTTTTCTCCAGTCCGGATTATCCAGCATTTCCTCTGTTACTTTCAGCCACTCTCTTTCCGGCTTTGAATTTTTACCCGGTTCACGGGCTAATGCAGCAAGCTGTTTCAGACGTTCCGCTGAATAACTAGCTTCAAGTTCCTCCGACACTTCGGAAGCTACTTCTTCAAGTGAACCATAACGGGGACGGTAGTCTTCCCATTTTCTTTCCATTACGACATTATCTTCCGGAAGAGTCGCATCACCGACGGACTGTATAAATTTGTCAGAAAGTGCAGTCCGTTTTTCTTCCTCTCCGTCTGTAACTTTCACCTGCATAGGAATACCTTTAAAGGTCTGAACCTGTACCTGAACTTCACCAAAATGTTCATCAATTGGTACTTCACCAGTGGCTTCCGTCTCCTCCCCAAAAACTTTTTTTACTTCAGGAAGAATTGCCTGCCAGTCCTGCTTCGGATGTCGATCCACAGCAATAAAATCAGCTACATGATACACACCTTTTATGCCTTCAATCTGAAACAGTTCCTGAACAAATTCCGGGGCTCCCTCCAGTTTATCTTTTGTATAATTGTTAGCTTTTCCCTGCGGAAGTGATTCACTTAAAGTGAATTTCATTGTGTTTGGACTTGGTGTCGGTTCTACAGAAGTTATTTTCATCGTAGCACTCCTTTCTCTGTTTCTTCAGCTTAATTTTGACAGCCGGCAAATCGGCTGCAAATTTGTACCTGACTTCACTTTAACAAAAAACATTATGAAAAGGCACCTCCAGACTCCACTGACGAAATCTGCCCGTATTGAATTGTTTAATTAAATCACTTCGAATTCATGGATTTATTTTGTCTATGCGGATGTTTCTGGTAAAGTGATAACAAATCACAATAAATAGGAGGCTTTGTAATGAAACTCGCAGTACTAGCTGATATTCACGGTAATGCCTCAGCCCTTGAAGCCGTTCTGGCCGATGCGGAAGCACAGGGTGCAACCGACTACCTCGTTTTGGGCGACTTATGCTACCGGGGGCCAAAACCGAAAGAATCACTTGAGCTCATACGAAAACTGCATGCGAAAGTAATTAAAGGAAATGCGGACGCCTGGGCTGTCCGTAGAGTTAAGGAAGGAGAAGTTCCGGACAGCGCTCTGCAGATGATGCAGACAGAGCAGACATTTACTGCTTCCTGCCTGAGCGAAGAAGATATCCAATACCTTGATTCCCTTCCTACCACCCTGGAAATTCCACTTACAAACAAACGACAGATGTTTGCATTTCATGCAACACCGGAAAGTATTTTTGACGTTGTTTCCCAGGAAGCATCGAATCAGACATTTGAAGCTTGGACAAAGGAAAACCCACGGGCAGAATTTTTAACTTACGGCCATATTCATGTAAGCCATTTCCGGCATATTGACGGCCGGAAAATATTTAATCCAGGCAGTATCGGCCTCCCGTTTGATGGAGATCCACGAGCTTCCTATGTGATATTGAAGCGGGAAGAAAATGATATTAATCTGGATTTCCGCCGTGTCAGCTACGATATCAACAAGGCAGTCAAAGACCTCGAAGAAAGTGGTTACCCACCGTCTGCCGTGCCGCTCCTGACCCACATTTATATGAACGGAGCCAGGCCTGCCGCACAATAACTGCCTGCCGCTGAAGAATTAGACTCTTCAGCGGCATTTTTTATTTTATTACATCAGCACTCGTGCTACTGCAGGCATCATGTCCTGAATGGAAGCTTTGTCGTGGAATTTAGCCTCTACCCCTCCGTTTTTATCTACCACTACTGTAGTTGGAAGGGTCATGCACTGGTAAGCATCGTACGTTTTTTGTCCGTTGTCCTGCAGAGAAAGGAAAGGAAAATTATTTTCGCGGTAATGCTTAAGTCCTGCTCCCTTTTCCGATTCCCTCCCAGGGACATGGATCATTATCATATTAAGACGGTCGGAATCCATAGCTTCATAAAATACTTTTTTGGCTTCCAGATCCCGGTTACAGTCTGGACACCAGGAAACCCAGAATGTAATAATCAGTGGCTTACCTTGAAATTCATCCGAGCTGTACTTTCTTTTTTCTTCTATATCGTATAGTTCAAATGCCGGTATACTCATACTCTTTCACCTCTTGCAAAATTGTAGATTTTCAAAACATTTTCAAATGCGTACATCTTTTTTTCCAACCGGTTATTATCAATAAGGACAAGGCATGGAACGCTTTCGATTTTCCATTTTTCCGCGGTCTGCGGACTGAAGTTAATATCCACCTTTAATACAGGGGGCACCGAATCCATCTCCGCCGCAATGTCCAGATAGGTTTCAGCCAAGGCACACGTACCGCACATGGGCGTGTAAAAATATACAAGGCTTCGTTTATGATTTTCCACATGATGCTGTAAATTATTCTGCAAAAGTTCCTACCTCCATCGTCTCAACGCTGCACGTACCGGGCTTCCATCGGCTTCAAACAGATTCAGCGGCATAGCAGCAAGTTCGTACGTGCCTTCTTTAATATTTTCAAGATTCAGCCCTTCTAATATTAACATATTCTCGGTACGGCACATACGATGAGCCGGAAGGTCTTCGCTGGACGCGGGGTCTACTGACGGAGTGTCCACTCCTATGACACGCACCCCGCTGTCAGCGAGCATTTTTACAGCCTCCGCCGTAAAGGGAGGGTAAGTGGAGAAGCTGGTGCCTTTATCTTTGAGTCGAAACAGAATTATTTCCGTTTGAACGGGATTTTTATCTCTAATAGAGTCTTCCGTAACTGCATCTGCTCCGGTCAAATCAAAAACTTCCGCTTTTCCGCATACTTCGTTAATGTCCAGTTCATTAATTTTCCTTCCGTATTTGTCATAATGGTATGGAGCATCAAGATGCGTCCCGGTATGAGTATTCATTTTGATCGTTCCTGTATTTACCGCACTGCCCTTGTCCATGTCCAGCTCTTTTAAATACTGAAATGCACTGTCACCCGGAAAAACTTCCATCCCTTCATGCAGACTTTTCGATATATCAATCCACATCGCTGTCTCGTCCCCCATTTCTGTTAAATGCTATCCTTTCTGCGCCCACTTCTTATCTACAGTATATATACGGAATTTTTATCTCAGGGTCCTGCCGCTTACGTCCTTTTATTAACCTCAAACTAAAAAGGGCCCCGTAAACGGGGCACCAGCTTTAATTATTATTTTTCCGGATGACCTTCCCCGTGCTGAACTTCATTCCAGTTAAAAAGGGCCCGGGCCACTATTTCAAAGTCATCTGACAGCTCGTAACCCGCATTGAACTCCGCTTTTTCATTTTCATCCAGACGCATGTAAGTATTTTTCAGTTCCTGGCTTGCCTGGGTCAATTCTTCTAATTTTTTCCTTGCTGATTTCAGTTCCACTACGCAACCCTCCTTCTATGTCTTATTTCCCAGGAGAAGTCTTTTTTAATCATCTTTTTTATTTACAACTTCTGCCCCGAGTGTTTGTTCAAAGTGTCTGAGCGCCCAATCGTGCCCCTCCGGATCAAAACTTTCTACCGCATCTGCATGAACGGTCACATTAAATCCTTTATTGTAGGCGTCCACTGCCGTATGAAGAACACAAATGTCTGTGCAAACCCCCGCAAGGTGAAGGTCATTAATCTGCCTTTCGCGGAGCTTTAATTCAAGATCTGTACCGGCAAAAGCACTGTACCTGGTTTTATCCATCCATACATAGGAATTATCCTTTAAAGATTCGATATACTCTCCCAGTTCCCCGTAAAGTTTACGTCCTTTCGTACCTTTTATATTGTGAGAGGGAAACAGACGGTATTCCGGATGAAAAGTGTCTCCTTCATCGTGCGCATCGACTGCAAAGACTGTATATTCTCCCGCTTCAATAAATGAACGGGACAGTTCGGTAATTCTCCCCTCTATCGACTGTCCTCTCTCTCCACAGGTGAGCTTACCTTCTTCTGCTACAAAATCGTTTGTGTAATCGATTACCAAAAGCGCTCTCATTATCGTGCACCCCTTCCTGTTATACGTTTATTATCCATTCTTCTGCTTCCAGGAACGCATTTTTCTTGGAAAAACAAGTGCCAAGGTAATTTTTCGAGACGCCTGCGGAAAGTGCGCAGATCCTCCTGGACAGAAGGAAAGCCGCATGTTTTCTTCACGGCAGGTGTAAAGGACCCTTATATCAACCTGAAGCTTTATCAGAGACACTCAGGCAGGATCGCTTCACCACGACGGATGAAAATGGCCTCCCCATGGAAACGAAATCCACTACTCCTGTAAAGAAATAACGTTTCGAATTTCTCTAATATATTCAGTAATAATGAGCTGCTGAGTATATTAAGTATATCATAATTGTTCATCTTTCTTTTTTACATTATTTGTTTTTCGATCTTTATAAGATATAATGAAGACATCCTAATTATAAAGGAGGAAGTCGATGCAGATTAAATACAATATAATTCCTAAATTGAAAGTCCGATTTTGTCTTGATACATATTCTATCGAAAAAGCTCTCGAAGTCCTGGAAAACAGCGGCTACCGATGTATACCGGTCTTGTCAGATGACGAAAAATCATTCAAAGGAAACATCTATGCCCAGTTGATCTATCAGGCACTATGGCGTGGTACGGCAGACAAGAAAGAACCTGTCACAACACTTTTGGAAGATACTGATGTATTCATTCAGGAGCGGGCTTCATTTTTCCGCATTTTTTCGACAATAAAGAAATACCCTTATCTAGCTGTTACAGACGAGCTCGGACATTTTACCGGGATTCTTACTCATGCAAACGTAATGGGTATTCTGGAAGATTCATGGGGAATTAGAAAAGGCAATCACACGATGACGATATCTACGCAGGAATATCAGGGAGCTCTAAGCGCGATCATGGCGAAAATCAAAGATTATACTTCGATTTACAGCATGATGACCCTTGATAACGAAAGTACTTTTTTCCGCCGTGTGATCATTACCCTTCCTAAAGATATGGCTGAAGAAAAACTCACACAGCTTATACGCGATCTCGAGGATGAAGGGTTCCGCGTGTCCGACGTGGAACAGATTTAAAACGTTTCCGATAAACAAACGGCTTCCATAGGGCGTCTCAAATGATGAATTGATCTGCCGGATTTTAATGCTCCACCGGCCCTCCAAAGTTGATTGCTGTCTTATTAATTCAGGCTGTTGAAAACAAAAGCTCTACTTTTATTCCTGCTGTTTTTACTGGGGGAGCTTCGCTGCAGCCGCCCTTAACACAACGCGGAGTTCTAGACCCCTCCATTACAAACCATCTGCATGATAAAAATTATCATGCAGATGGTTTTTGTGGCAGACAAAATAAAAAAACAGAAGTACTACCGCTTCTGTTTTTAAGAAATATCCATTTTCACGTACTTTATAATCAGGAATTATCTCTTCCGATAGCATCGACTTTCCAATCCCCATTATCCTGCATCAAATAAAAGTATCTAGTTCTCGTTTCAGAAAAGGTCTCCCCCCGCTCCTGTATCGAAAACTCTGCCTCGACTTTCATCCTTTCATCCCCATACTGATTTTCCTGAGGAGTTATCTCGTTTACTTCACCGATTTCTTCCATCGTTCTTGAGGAAACAAGCTGCTGGTGCTGTCTTCTTTCTGTATGATACCCGTGCGTATTAATTACGAAATACGGCTCCACCATGGAAAAATTGTGATATTCAAGGCTCTCTTCCCAAGCTGAAAAATAGTTCGCAATAAATTCCTTTTCTGCTTCGGCACTTTCTCTTTCTGCTTCTACCCATTCTTCATCGTTTCCACAACCTGCCAAAGCCGTTAAAATAAGCAGAATTCCTATAAATCTCCCCACGTTACTTCTGCTCCTTTACGTTTTCTATAGAGTGAGCTACCATCTTCAGCGTATACTCAATAGATTTATACTGCTCATTAAAACGTTTCTTTTTAGTATCTTTCTGAAAACAGCTGACCGAAACCATTTCGAAGTTTTCGGCAAGCTGATCTATCTGCTGGGCGTGAAGATAGTCCGGCTTTCTTTTTTCCAGATATTTAAGCACGTGCGGCACCCACTCTTCCAGAGTTTCCCTTACTTCATCAGCAAAAGGTTTAACGTGGTCGTAAAAGTCCGCCTCTTCTTCCCCGAGCCGGAACCTCTGAAAATTTTCGTATGCTCTATCGTTCATCGCTCTCAGGCTGTTCGTTTGTTTCAAAAGCTGATCTTCTTGAATAGACATTATTTCACCTCACGATGATTGTAACAGAATCACTTTCTTCTTGCTAATCAGAAATTCCTATTATGTGAATACTGTCCGCTATGGTATGATAAAGTGATGATTTTAAAGCAATGGAGGTATCACCATGGCTATCCGTTATCCAAACGGAAAAAAATTTGAAAAAAAGCGAATCCCTGAAAGAAAAAAGAACGACTACAATAAAGACAGCCGGTTCAGCAACCGGGGAATGAGTTTTGAAGAGGATATTCAGGCTTCCGGTGAATACTATCTCACGCACGGCCGGGCTGTTATTCATAAAAAACCTACTCCTCTGCAGATAGTTAACGTCCACTATCCGCAGCGCAGTGCAGCAGTTGTAACCGAGGCTTATTTCCAAAAACCTTCCACGACCGATTTCAATGGAGTTTACAAAGGGAGATATATCGATTTTGAAGCGAAGGAAACTCGTAACAAAACAAGTTTTCCACTTAAAAACTTTCATACCCATCAAATCGAGCATATGAAAGCCGTCCTTCAACAGCAGGGGGTGTCTTTTGTTCTGCTCCACTTTCGTGTGCATGAAGAAATTTATCTCGTCCCTGGAGCTTTCTTTGTGGAATGGTATGAAAATAAACAGGAAAACCGGAAATCCATTCCTAAAAAAGACATCGAATGTAATGGTTTTCTCGTCAAAACCGGGTATCTGCCCCGGATAGATTATTTATCGGCCGTAGATACATGGCTCGATCGTTAAATTTATTAGTTAATTTTTGTTAAACTTAGAAAGGAAGATGTAGCATGGCAGACAATCTGTCACGGAAAGCAAGAAGATCTGAGAATAAATCTGCACAGAAGAATAAAACGGAAAGAAAGACCGGCCTGTTACAGAAAGATTGGCTGAAAAAGACGATTCTCGTTTTAATGATTCTTCTTCTCGTCGGGGTCATAGCAGGAGGTATCAGTGCTTTTGCAATTATACGGGGTGCTCCGGATCTGGACCACGAACAGCTGACGCTGGCACAGAACCCTGAAATTCTCGACATGAACGGCGAAGTAGTAACTACACTCGAAAGTTCTGAAAACAGACGGTCAGCAGATATTGAAGAAGTTCCAGAAGTAATGAAAGATGCTGTCCTGTCAATTGAAGACGCCAGATTTTATGATCATTTTGGTATCGACCTGCGCAGGGTAGGCGGAGCTGTTGTGGCCAATTTCAGGAGCGGCTTCGGCAGTGAAGGTGCGAGTACTATCACTCAGCAGGTCGTTAAAAACCTGTATTTCGATTTTGATAAAACAATAACCCGGAAACTTCAGGAACAGTATCTCGCAGTACAGCTGGAGCAGCATTATACAAAAGATCAGATTCTCGAAATGTATGTCAATGCTATTTATTTTTCAGATGGGCGCTATGGAATTGTAGAAGCGGCCAATTATTACTTCAGCAAAGATCTTTCTGAACTGAACATTGAAGATGCGGCTCTTCTTGCCGGTATTCCACAGCGGCCGACGGCCCATAATCCTTTTAATCATCCCGAAGCTGCTGAAAATCGCCGAAATACAGTTATCGACAGAATGGTCTACTACGATAAAATTTCCGAGCAGGAAGGTGAACAGGCGAAAAGCGTACCGATCGAAGACCAGCTTGAAAAAAGTGAGCGGGAAACAGGGCAGTACCAGTCCTATATTGATGAAGTGCTGAACGAAGTTGAAAATATCGACGGTATTGAGTCCTCCGATATTTATACAGGTGGTATGACTATTCATACAAACCTGGACCCGAACCTTCAGGAACATGTAGAAACTGTGATGCAGTCAGATGAATATGTACAGTTTCCCGACGAGTATATGCAGGCTGGTATTACTTTAATGAACACTAAAAACGGCCAGGTCCACGCCATCGGTGGAATGCGTGAAGAAGCCGAAGCTGCCAGAGGGTATAACTGGGCGACTAATCCGAGCCGTCAGGCCGGGTCCACGAGTAAACCTATATTCGCCTACGGACCTGCAATTGACAACGAACAATGGTCTACTTATCACCAGCTGACAGACGAACCTCACCAATATTCTGATGCAGATAATACCCCTGTTACTAACTTTAACAGTGACAGTTATCGGGGCGATGTTTCCATGAGGGAGGCATTGAAGGACTCACTTAATATTCCCGCTGTTAAAGCTCTTCAGGAAACCGGCCTTAGTAACTCACAGGAATTTGCGGAACGTCTGGGTATCGAAGTGGAAACGATGGTCGAGTCCTATGCCCTTGGGGCAAATGGAGTATCTTCATTCGATATGGCCGGAGCATACGGAGCTTTTGGCAATCAGGGTAACTTCAATGAGCCGCACACCGTCCGCCAGGTGGAATTTCCCGACGGGCAGATTATCGATATGAGCCCAGAAGAAACACGTGCTATGAATGATTACACAGCTTTTATGATTTCAGATATGCTGCGTGACGTTCTGACAGACGGAACAGCTTCCAGATTGCAGCTCGGAGATTTTGATGTTGCAGGAAAAACCGGCTCCAGCAACTTCACAGAGGAAGACAGGGAAAGATATAATATTCCTTCCGGCGGACAGCCTGATGCCTGGTTTGTCGGATATTCCCCTGAACTGACGGCCTCTGTGTGGACCGGCTATCCTTCCCATGCGGATGGATACATTTCAAGGGATAACAATGAGCATCACGTTTCTATGGATATTTTTGAAGCGGTCATGAATTACTCACACGAAGGAATAGAAACAGGAAATTTCAATCAGCCTGATTCTGTTGTTGAGGTAGCGATTGAGGAATCAACCGGCCTTCTTCCAAGCAGTAATACCCCTGAAAGTGAAATAATACGTGAATATTTTGTAAGGGGAAATGAACCGGAATCTGTTTCAGAGGAGTTTGAATCAGAAGATGCATCCGGCATTCAAGGGCTGAGTGCCTCTTACAATGAAGAAAATGATTCTATCGACATTGAATGGAGCTTTCCAGAGGAGGAACTTGACACTTTCAGTCTCCTTGTTGAAGCTTCTGCATCCGGTTCAGATACCTTCACAACGATCGATACGACAAAACAAATGAACGCTTCCATCAGCGGCCCTAATTCGGGAGAAACTTACACTATTCGCGTCACTCCCGTAGATGAAGATGATGAAGCTGCAGGTGATTCTTCTTCTGTTGAAGTAACTGTACCTGAGGAAACAGAAGATGAAAACAACAACGAAAACACAAATAATGAAGAAGAAAATGAAGAAGAAAATGAGCAGCAGAACAATCAGGAAAATGAATCACCGGAGAATGAAAATAACATCGGAAACGAGAATAATAGCGAAAACAATGAAAACAATGAAAACAATGAAAACAATGAAAA
>PWLM01000168.1 GCA_003560495.1 Bacillus sp. (in: firmicutes)
AGATCCAGGAGAGACTGTGTCGGATGATTCCCCGCTCCGTCCCCGGCGTTTATGATTGGAACATTAAGTCCTTCCAGATTTTCATAAAATTTTGGTTTTGGGTGTCTTATTACAAGCAGATCTGCTCCAATCGCTTCGAATGTTTTTAACGTATCGTAGAGACTTTCACCTTTTTCTATACTGGAAGCCTCAGAGGTGAAATCCATTCGGTGCAGGCCGAGAGAGGCCTCTGCCATTTCAAAACTGTATTTAGTACGTGTACTTGGTTCGAAAAACATGTTTACTACTGTGTAATCGTGTTTCATTTTCTGCAGCGGGGTTTCAGCCTGACAGAGAAGGTATTCAATTTCTGAAATGGACATATCCTGCAGAGTTCGAAGCTGTTTCATGTTTATTCCTCCTTGGAGGTGCTTTTTTATACAAAAAGCACCCGTTTATATATACGGGTGCCTACAGACGGGAGATCCCGCCTGAAACACACCCTTTAACGTCTCTCTGGACGTTATTAAAAGGTGTTATGCTGCTGAGCTGTCTTTCATTTTGCGGAACATTTCTTCATCTGTCTGAACGCGGTCTCTGCCGGGAAGAATTAAATTAAGCAGTATACCAATAACTGTTGCTAATGCCATACCGGCTATCTCCACCTGCTCTGTCACTTCTATAAAAGCTCCACCTATTCCTATAACCAGAACAACAGAAGCAATAACGAGGTTTCTTTTCTTGCCTAGATCCACCCCGTTATCGATGAGCATCCGCATCCCATTGGAAGCGATAATTCCGAAAAGCAGAATGGAAACCCCTCCCATAACAGCTGTCGGGATGGTCGTTATTAAAGCAGAAACTTTACCTATAAATCCGAAAAGTACTGCTGCTGTCGCAGCCCCTCCTATAACAAATACACTGAAAACTCTTGTCAGGGCAACAACCCCGATATTCTCACCGTATGTCGTATTCGGAGGGCCCCCAAGGAAGGAGCTTATTACTGTTGCTACGCCATCTCCCATAATCGAACGGTGCAGCCCCGGACGGCTGACGAGGTTTTTCTCCACTACTTTACTTAGAACCATTTGATCTCCGATATGTTCACTGAGCGTCACAGCAGCGATCGGAACCATTATTGCTATAATAGTCCAGTTCATGGCCGGCTCGTAGGTGACGAAAGGGATTAAAAATTCAGGAGACTGAATCCACGCCGCCTCTCTTACCGCTTCGAATTCAACAAGCCCCTGCCAGGCTGCAATAAGATAACCTCCAGTAATTCCTGTCAGAATCGGAAGCAGACTGAAAAAGCCACGGAAGAAAATAGCTGCTGTAATAGTTATTCCCAGCGTAGCCATGGCAACAAAAAAGTGCGTCCCGCTGTAACTCTCGGTGGCTGGATTTTCCATAGCCATACTGACAGCTGTTCCTGCGAGACCGAGACCAATAACCATAATGACCGGTCCCACCACAATCGGGGGAAGAATTTTCATAATCCACTGGACGCCGGTCATTTTAATCAGTACAGCAACAAGGCCGTATAAAATACCTGCAAAGAAACTTCCTATCATTGCTCCTTCTGGTCCGCCGATTCCTACGGCAGCGATTAAAGGGGCAATAAAAGCGAATGATGATCCGAGGTAAGCAGGTATTTGTCCTTTAGTAATCAGGAGGTAGGCAAGTGTTCCGAGACCGCTGGAAACGAGAGCCACAGCCGGACTCAGTCCTGTAAGAAGCGGGACTAGAATAGTAGCCCCAAACATTGCAAAGAGGTGCTGTATGCTCAGCATAAGCCATTTATCAATTCTCGGTATCTCTCTTATACCTACAGTTTTATCTGTCATAATCATCCTCCTGTTCATTTCCAAACAAAAAACCTCTTTGGACTCCAAAGAGGTTACTCGTCTGCGCCGGTAAGGCTGCCAGAAGAATATCCCCTTTTCAGTCTCTCTGGACTGTCTTAAAGGAGGTTTTTTATGATATTAGTTTAAAACTACTGCTTCGTCCTGATCTGTTTCTCTCAGTTTCACTTCGATAATTTCTGATTTGGCTGTCGGAACGTTTTTACCGACGAAATCAGGCCGCACAGGAAGTTCTCTATGGCCGCGGTCTATGAGGACAGCCAGTTGAATCTGAGCAGGCCTGCCGAGATCCATAACCGCATCAAGGGCAGCTCTGACAGTACGTCCAGTAAACAGCACATCGTCTACGAGGATTACTTTTCTATCTTTAACATTGACTTCTATATCCGTTCCATGTACTTCCGGTTCTTCATTCTGCTTTTTATATGTGAGGTCGTCTCTATAAAGCGTAATATCAATTTCACCGGTGGCAATTTGTTCTCCTTCAATATCTTTAATTCTTTCAGCAAGTCTTTCAGCCAAATATGCTCCCCGCGTTTTGATGCCAACGAGCACACAGTTTTCAACGCCTTTATTACGTTCAATGATTTCATGGGCAATCCGGGTAAGTGCCCGGCGGATCGCCTGTTCATCCAAAATTTCTTTACTCAATTGTTTCACCCCGGTTTCATTACTGTACAAAAAAAGCCCTCCTGTCCACATGGGTGCAGGAGGGCATACGTAGCCTGTTTATGCCGGTTCCTTTGCAGCCTCACGGGACTATTCTTAAAAGGAAATTTTTATTCTAATGACAATTATGACACTAGATATTTTTTATGTCAAATGGAAAATGTGGAAGCATGCCTCAAACAAGATTTAAAATCTTCGGGAGGCTCCACCTCAAACAGCATTTCCTCTTCGGTTCGCGGATGCTTAAAGCCAAGTACGGCGGCATGAAGAGCCTGACCCTCAATCGGAAAACTGTGTTTTTTCCGCGGGCCGTACTTAGGGTCTCCCACGATCGGGAACTCAATATATTTCATGTGAACCCGGATCTGATGAGTTCGGCCTGTTTCCAGTTCACACGCTACGTGTGTATGCCGTCCAAAACGCTCCAGCACTTGAAAATGTGTCACTGCTTCCCGGGAATGCTGCTCTGTTACTGTCATCTTTTGACGATCCTGGGGGTCCCTGCCTATCGGTGCATCGACTGTTCCTTTGTCGTGAGAAATAACACCGGCAGTAATAGCTTCGTATCTGCGACGCGTAGTTTTATTTTTAAGCTGATTAACGAGTGACTCGTGTGCTGCGTCATTTTTCGCCACCATTATCAGGCCGGACGTATCTTTATCAATCCTATGGACAATCCCTGGGCGAATAACTCCATTTATACCGGAGAGATCCTTACAATGGTACATCAGGCCATTAACCAGCGTACCGTTAGGGTGGCCCGGAGCCGGATGAACAACCATCCCCCTCGGTTTATTAACTACTACTACATCTTCGTCCTCGTATATAATTTCAAGATGAAGATTTTCAGGAGTGACTTCCAGTTCCTGTAACTCCGGTTCCTCAACTGAAACTGCATCATTTTCCTTTATTTTGTAATTGCTTTTAACCGGTTTTCCATTGACTGTCACGTGCCCATTTTTAATCCAGTCCTGAATCGCACTTCTAGTCCATTCTCCGTTTTTTTCCGTAAGCCATTTATCGAGACGGATTCCATCCTGCTCTGCAGTAAAATCATGTGTTGAGTTCATTTCATTTCTCCTGTCGTTTTTCTTCCATAAATACATGGATGATTACCATAATCACCCCGGCTACAAGAGCCATATCTGCTACATTAAAAATAGGGTAATTATAAGTGAAAATATACATATCAATAAAATCGACTACGGCACCTTCCAGCACCCTGTCAATAAAGTTCCCTACAGCTCCACCCAGCACGAGGGAGAGGGCAATACCATACCAGCGGCTCCCATTCAGCTGTGTCTGAATCATGTAGATAATAGCTGCAACGACTCCAACTGTCGCTATGTAAAAAAGCCACATCTGTCCCTGAAGTATACCGAAAGCTGCCCCTTCGTTTCTATGGGAAGTCAAATAAAGCACGTTCTCAATAACTGGGATGCTTTCTCTTACTTCCATATTGATAACAACCAGCCACTTTGTAAACTGATCCAATGCAATAATGACCGCTGCTATAACGTAATAAATCACCTGGTTGTCCTCCGTTTCTCCAAACCATCTTCCTGAAACATCATAGCACAGGCTGATGGGTCAGAGCAATTGCTTACATTACTGATCCACTCTGCCCTGCCGTGAATAAAAGCTGTCTCTGCCGACTGATGGCAGAGACAGCTTTCGTAAGTCTTCTTATCTTAAAGCCCCATAAAACGAAGCGCAGTTTTATGCAAAAGGTCTGCTTTCCCGTCTTACCGGCTTACGTAATACTGCACAACAGTTTCGGTACATTCCGGACAGAGGTCAGGGTGCTCGGGATCTTTTCCAAGTTCTGTTGAAACCATCCAGCATCGTTCACACGTCTCGCCTTCGGCCCGTTTAACTAAAATCGACATTTCGTCGTAGTCGGCAGCTTCACCAGGTTTATCCATTGTGCTGTACACCTCAACACCGGACGTAATAAACAGCTTAGTTAAATTATCGATAGAATCCAGCAGTTTCTTATCGTCTTCTCCTGCATAAACTTCGACTGCTGCGTGCAGGTTTTTCTTAATACCTTTTTCATTTCTTGCATCTTCCAGTGCTTTCATAACGTCATCACGCAGCACCATAAAACGATCCCAGTCCGAAACAATCTTTTCCGTGCTTTGAAACGATTTAATTTCCGGCATATCTGTCAGCTGAACAGCTGAAGCTTCTTTATCTTCCAGCTGCGCCCAGACTTCTTCTGCGGTATGTGGGATCAGAGGGCTCAGAAGCTTGACAAGTGAAGTCAGTGCTTCATGCATAACTGTCTGTATTCCCCGCCGTTCCGGATGATCAGCGTGTTTCGTATAAAGAGTATCTTTTGCAATATCCATGAAAAAGGAACTCAATTCAATTGTGCAGAAATTATGCACTTTGTTGTAAACGGCAGAAAACTGATATTCATCATAGGCAGACCGGACATCACGTACAAGATCATTTATTTTTACCATCATATATTTATTAAGACTGGAAAGTTCTTCATACGGCACTTTGTCGGTCGCTGGTTTGAAATCGTTCAGGTTCCCAAGCATAAAACGGAAAGTGTTACGGATTTTTCGATACACTTCGGCTACCTGCTTCAAAATATCATCCGATACTCTTACATCTGACTGATAGTCCACAGAGGCAACCCAGAGACGCAGAATGTCTGCTCCCAGCTGTTTCATAACTTTATTTGGAATAATGACGTTACCAAGTGACTTACTCATTTTTTTCCCTTTGCCGTCAAGAGTAAATCCGTGACTGATAACTGATTTAAATGGCGCTTTACCAGTAACCGCAACAGAGGTTGATAAAGAGGAGTTGAACCATCCACGGTACTGGTCAGATCCCTCAAGATAAACATCCGCCGGACGCTGCAGATCTTCCCGCTCTTCAAGTACAGCCTGATGGGATGAACCGGAATCGAACCAGACGTCCATTATATCCGTTTCTTTAGTAAAAACTCCGTTCGGGCTATGTTCAGAAGTGAAATTTTCCGGAAGGAGCTCTGCTGCATCTTTTTCAAACCATATATTCGAGCCGTGCTCCCGAAACAGTTGCGAAACATGTGAAATGGTTTCATCTGTAATAATCGGTTCTCCGTCTTCTCCGTAAAAAATAGGAATAGGAACTCCCCAGGCACGCTGTCGGGATATACACCAGTCTCCCCGGTCCCGCACCATATTGTACAGTCTCGTTTCCCCCCATTTAGGAAGCCATTCCACGCCTTCTACTTCACGGAGTAAATTTTCTCGAATGTCATCAATAGATGCAAACCATTGGGACGTTGCCCGGAAAATCACTGGCTTTTTCGTTCGCCAGTCGTGTGGATAGGAGTGGGTAAAGAAATCTAATTTAAGCAGGTGCCCTGCTTCCTCAAGTTTTTCAGTAATCGGTTTATTCGCTGTATCGTAAAACAGACCGTCGAACATTGGTGCTTCTTCTGTGAATACACCTCTGTCATCGACCGGACACAGCACATCCAGATCATATCGCTGTCCGACGATGTAATCGTCCTCCCCGTGCCCCGGCGCTGTATGAACGCATCCGGTACCAGCGTCCAGTGTGACGTGATCTCCTAAAATGACGAGAGACTCTCTATCATACAAAGGGTGCTTCGTACGGATTCCTTCCAGCTGTTTCCCTGTATATTCTCCAGTGATTTCATAGTTTTCCCATTCTAATTTTTCTGCAAGATCCTTTATTAAATCTTTAGCTACTACATATTTTATGCCCCCGGTTTCAACGACAGCATAATCAAGATCCGGGTGCAGCGCAATAGCAAGGTTTGCAGGAATTGTCCACGGAGTAGTCGTCCAGATAATGATTTTTTCGTCTCCAAGAAGAATTCCTTTACCTTCTGTCACGTCAAAAGTGACATAGATGGACGGAGAACGCTTGTCGTGATATTCAATCTCCGCTTCTGCTAAAGCAGATTCTGATGAAGGAGACCAGTAAACCGGCTTTTTACCTTTATAAATGAAGCCTTTTTTCGCCATTTCTCCAAAAACTTTAATCTGCTGAGCTTCATAGTCATGGGTCAGAGTGACATATGGGTTTTCCCAGTCTCCTCTAACTCCAAGGCGTTTAAACTGTTCTCTTTGGTTATCAATCTGCTCCAAAGCATATTCTTCGCATTTCTGACGGAATTCGGCGATACTCAGCTTCTTACGGTCTACTTTTCCTTTTTTAGTAAGTGCCGTTTCTATAGGAAGGCCGTGCGTATCCCATCCTGGTACGTAAGGAGCGTGATAGCCTGTCATGGATTTCGACCTTACAATAAAGTCTTTTAATATCTTATTAAGAGCATGTCCCATATGGATATCTCCATTAGCATATGGAGGCCCATCATGAAGAATGAAGCTTGGCCGTCCTTTCGTCCGCTCCTGTACTTTATGATATATTTCTTCTGCCTGCCAGTTCTGCTGCATTTCCGGTTCTTTGTTTGGCAAGTTGCCTCTCATAGGAAAATCTGTTTTAGGCATTAATAATGTTTCTTTATAGTTCATATTCTGAATCCTCCTAAGTGTCTTGGTAAATGACTGCTCCTGTTATTCCCGGTAATGTTTCAAAAGAGCTTCTAATATCTTTTTTCTTCAGGACGTGCTTTAAGTACTGCATGCGGTAAGCTTAAATAAAAAAACTCCCCGCCCTGAAAACAGGGACGAGAAGCATAACCCGCGGTACCACCCAAAATAGCTGGAATCCAGCCTCTTTCGAATAATGTAACGGTTATTAACCGGCACTGCCTAATTGGAAAGGTCCGTTCAGCAGGCAGCTCCAGGGAGATTTTCAGAACAGATATTCCACCGGGCTCACACCACCCCCGGCTCGCTGCGGAAATAATTCTGTACGTACTGACCCTATCTGCGCCTTGAAAATTAGTTTAAGTATAATCTAAGTAGAAAGTAAGCGTCAAGCTCTGCTTAAGCTGTTTACACAGGGAAGTTACCGCTGCCCGAAAAAACGAAGGACCACCCGGTATTTTCCTTTTTTTGTCTGTCCTTCAACCGAATGAAGCAGGCAGCGTCCCTTACCACGCATAGAAAGCATGTCTCCGTTTTCCACCTGGAACGATGGATCATGAACAACTTTCCAGTTCACTTTCGTTTTTTCCGACTGAATGAAAGGTTTTACTTTGGATCGGGATAAACGGAAAGCTTCACCCAGTACGGTATCCAGTCTTAATGATGACACAGTAACAAACTCTTCCACATAAGGTTCCTCAGCACGTAAAAGTTCCTCCAGCGCGATAGGACGGAGGAAGACTTTCGCTTTTCCTACACTCGTTACCTGCTGTTCGATGTAGGAAGCTGTTTCCCGTGCAGCAGCTAATTGAATTTTCTCACCCGAAAATATAATATCTCCAAACTTCTCTCTTTTAAGACCGAGCCCCATTAATGTGCCTAAAACCTGGGGGTGATCAATTGTCACAAACTTAGCAGGGTATTCCAATTCGTACGCCTGAATTTCAAAATCCTCAGGTTCCGGTACCATATAATCCGGATGCAGCAGTGCCCGTTTGCGCTCGGCAGTTTCCGAACCCCCGAAAAAAGCTGTCGAAACTTCGTCGGAATTTCCTATAATGCTTGAGACGATACTCTGCTGACGAGGATCCAGAAAATCTGATAATTTCGGGCGGTATTCATTCTGCACAATGTTCTTCCAATCAAGAATCTGATCAATAAAAGGATGTTCTTCTCTTCGGAAATGTTCATAAATGGACATCTGCAGCCTCCTGTTTACATAAACAGAGAGAACAGATAGCGTACGCCATCCATTGCCAACCGAAGTGCAATTAATGCAACGATTGGAGAAATATCAATCATACCAATAGGCGGGATAATCTGCCTGAAAGGAGCAAAGAAAGGTTCTACCAGTTTGCCTATAGTCTGACCAAACTGTGACTCTCTTGCGTTCGGAACCCAGGACATGAAGATATAAATAATGCATATAAACCAGTATATCTGCATGAGCTGGACTATAATATTCGCTATGCTTGCCATGTTTCTTCACCTGCCTACTATTATTTCAACACCTGAAAAAAACAGCGTTCGAAAAAGATTTTAGTTTAATTCAGGAGCTTATTCGATATTCTTTAATGTTACAGCGGAAAACTTACAAAAGCATTATCCTGCCTTATTACAGCGTATACTGTTCCGTTTAAAATGTCTATAATACACTACTCTCTTTAGTAACAAGCCCACCTGGAAAGCTTCATCAGCTTAGGAGCCTGATAAGGCTAATAAAATATATCGACAAAAAGAAAGCTTTATACACTTCACAAACTCGAACGGACCTGAGCTGATTAACCGAATTAAACAGTTTCAACTTATTCCCCTACAAGAATAGATCCAATTCGTATAAACGTAGCTCCTTCTTCAACTGCCACTTCGAAATCATTGGACATCCCCATAGACAGTTCTGTGCAGGGAGCGTAAGGAAGTTTTTTACCCTTCACCTCATCTCTGAGTTCTCTAAGGCGCTGGAAATAAGGTCTCACTTCTTCCGGATCCTCTTCATACGGCGCCATCGTCATAAGTCCAATAATTTCTACAGCTGGATATTTCTCCATGGAAAGTACAAAATCCATTACTTCATCCGGCTTTATTCCGGATTTACTTTCTTCACCACTGACATTAACCTGTACGAAACATTTCATTTTACGGCCTTCCGAAGCCCTTTTATTGATTTCTTTAGCCAGTGAAATACGGTCTAACGAATGGACATAGCTGTAGGCGTGAATCATTTCTTTTACTTTTCGGGACTGAAGATTACCTATAAAATGCCATTCTGCTCCGGAGCCGATAGCTTCATATTTTTCCATGGCTCCTTCGAGGCGGTTCTCTCCTAAATGACCGATGCCTGCTTCTACTGCCTCTTTCGCCCGTTCAATAGAAACATATTTTGTTACTGCAACAATATGTATACTTTCAGCACTTCGGCCGGAGCGTTCGCACGCCTTTTCGATACGAGCTTCAAGCTTCTGTAAATTCTCATTTACACTCATAAGGTCACTCCTTTTATAAACGAACCCTGCTTTTAAATATATAATAAAGAAAATTTCTGGACAGTTCAATATTATCTTACCTGCATGTGTTTAAGCAGAGGGCCGTTGCCTGGAACCTGTTTTCAAACCTGCTGCACCGGAGATCCCTTTCAGGTTCCTCTTATTTTCACAGCAGTTTCACGGTTGATTTCCAAAATCAGTCTTAATCCTATGAACTCAATTTCGGATTTTCTTTTTATAACGCTATGTTACAGTTCACTGTTGATGCCTGGAGAAAAAGAAATGTTTCTTCTTATCTTGAACGCTGTTCTTTATTCCGTAGTACCGATAGACGCCAGCGGCTTTCAAAAACGACCCGGAGCTTTAACAGAGCCTTTTTTAAAAGAAACAAGCTGTCCGTTCCCGGACAGCTTGGCTTTGTTATCGTCTGCGTCTGTTGCGCAGAAATGCCGGAATATCAAGCGCATCATCGTCCTGCTGGGGTTCAGGTTCCGGAGAAGAGTACTCCTGCTGAGGTTCAGGCTTTGAATAGCTTTCTTTGCGTGGAGCAGCCTGTGTCTGAGGTTTGCTCTGACGCTGAGGTTTTGCAGCTGCCTGCTGCTGGAGACGTTCTTCGAAACCTGTAGCAATGACTGTAACCACAATTTCATCTTCAAGATTTTCGTTAATTACAGACCCGAAAATCATGTTCACTTCCTGATCGGAAGCGGATGAAACGATCTCTGCTGCTTCATGAACTTCAAATAAGCTGAGATTTGATCCGCCGGTAATATTCATCAGGACACCCTGAGCTCCATCCACGCTTGTTTCAAGCAGCGGCGAGGAAATAGCTTTCTTAGCTGCATCAGCAGCACGGTTTTCTCCTGTTGCTACACCAATGCCCATAAGAGCTGATCCCTGCTCACTCATTATCGTCTTGACGTCAGCGAAGTCCAGGTTGATAAGACCAGGAACAGCGATAAGATCCGATATACCCTGGACACCCTGACGCAGTACATTATCTGCCTCACGGAAAGCTTCAAGCATAGGAGTGTTTTTGTCTACTATTTCGAGAAGACGATCGTTAGGGATAACGATAAGTGTATCTACTGCATCTTTCAGGGCTTCGATACCGGAAGCTGCATGTGTAGTACGTCGACGTCCTTCAAAGGTGAAAGGTCTGGTTACCACACCTACCGTAAGTGCCCCGCATTCTTTGGCAATCTCTGCAATGACTGGGGCTGCACCTGTTCCGGTACCTCCACCCATTCCAGCAGTAATGAATACCATATCCGCTCCCTGGAGCAGCTCCTGAAGCTGTTCCCGGCTTTCTTCAGCGGCTTTTTTTCCAATATCAGGATTTGCACCGGCTCCAAGTCCACGTGTCAGCTTTCCACCCAGCTGAAGGCGTTCGTTTGCCTGAGACATTTTTAGTGCCTGGGCATCCGTATTAACTGCGATAAATTCTACACCTTGAAGTCCGTTTTCGATCATTCGGTTCACGGCATTGCTTCCGCCGCCTCCGACACCAATTACTTTAATTTTTGCCATCTGCTCAGCTTCCATTTCAAACTCTAGCATAATTGCGATCCTCCATTTCAAATCGTTCGTTTAAATATAACCGAAACTTACCTATTCAAGAAAGGACTTAAACATTTTTGATACTTTTTCCTTTAAGCCCGGTCCTTCTTTTGCCGACTGCTGATGAGGCCTTTCACGCTTTGTTTCCTGACGGTGAAGAGGCGCAGTCACTTTTTCTTCCAAACCTGAATCCAGCTGTTTCCCCTGAATACGTGCATTCTTGTTGGCAAAGGTAATCAGGCCGACCCCATTTGTATATTGAGGTTCCCGGACACCAATATAATCCGGCACGGATACGCGTACATTCTGCTGAAAAACTTCTTTTGACAGCTCAAGCATACCCGGTATTTTGGCATTTCCACCGGTGAGCACAAAACCACCCGGCAGTTTATCGTAACCAAGTTTTTTAAGTTCCTGTGTTACGAGCATCAGAATTTCTTCAGAGCGCGGCTCAATAATATTGGCCAGCTGCCATTGGGAAAATTCCTGCAGCTGATCACTGCCTATCTCCGAAACTTCAAAAGTCTCATCATCGGAGGCATCGTTAATCAGCGCGTGGCCATAAATATGCTTTATAGATTCTGCTTCTTCTGAAGAAGTTCGAAGACCTACTGCAATATCGTTAATAATATGCTCTCCACCGATTGGAATCATCCGGACGGCCTGAAGTGCTCCATCCTGAAAAACAGAAACAGTGGTAGACCCTCCTCCGAGATCCAGCAGAGCTACACCCAGGCTTCTTTCATCCCTGGAAAGTGCTATGGAACCGGCTGCAAGCGGAGAAAGTACTATATCCGCTGTTTCCAGACCCGCTTTTTCAACACATCGGAGAAGATTGTGAAGAATGGTTTTTGAACCGGTAATGATTGTTCCTTCCATTTCGAGACGGACACCCATCATTCCGCGGGGATCGTTAATTTCATCGAGTCCGTCGACGATAAATTGTTTAGGAATAACATCGATCACTTCACGATCCGGTGGTATTGACATTACCTGGGCTGCATCAATTACCCTCTTAACATCTTCATCACTGATTTCCCGGTCATCACTCGATACTGCTACCACTCCATGACAGGACTGCAGTTGAATCTGATTACCTGACACTCCTACTATGACCTTGGAGATCGACATATCGATCATGCGCTCCGCTTTTTCCACCGCCTGGCGGATCGAATTTACCGTGTCGTCTATATCAACAATTGCTCCTCTGCGGAGTCCTGCTGATTTAACCTCTCCCACACCAATTATATTTAATGCTCCATTTGATACTTCACCAATTACAATACGGACGTTGGACGTTCCGATATCTAGTGTTACATATGTATGATCATAATTCACCGGGTGGCACCTCCTTCAGCTGACATGCGGCAGCTCTCTTTATTAACTTAATCCTATACTAATTATAATAGTAGTTTTTACTATTACAATGGTAATTCATCATTTATCATTTCAAATTCATAAATTCCTTGCTTTGAAATTCTCCTTTTAGTTTCCAGCTGTCTTTCCAGCCACTATATACAAGTCTACACTAAGTTGAAGGACTAGAAAAGCGATTATAGGCTCAGATAAAAGATTTGTCGAAAAACTTTTTATAGTGCTTTTTTTACGGTTTTCTAAAGATTCTCATCTTCTTCTGAGTCATTATCATCAAATGATTCAAAATACGGGTTAATTCTCATATGAAGAATTCCTTCCTCCCCAGGATCCATTTCCTGAACTACAGCGGGATAAGGTTCCATTCTTTCTGCAAAATTCGTGATAGTTGAGCTTACTGTCCAACCGTCGTTCATTAATACAATCAGCTGATCTTCTCTTTCCTCGACCGGACTGTATATGATATCGGAAATCCGTTCTTTAACAGACGGATTCATTTTTTCGAGTTCTTCAGCTACAGCTGCAGCATGAGACTGCTGCTCAAAATCACGAAGAAGCGGTGCACCGCCGGGTGTATAGGAAGCTGATTCATGAAGAGTCCCATTTTCAAGCAGTGGCACAGGTCTGTTATTTTCATTAATAACATAGGCAGCGATTTCGTATTCTTCTACCTGGATATAAATAGTATTAAACCACCTTCTGTTCATAGCGGCTGCTGAAATAACTTCGTGACTTTCAATGGCTGCCACCCGTTCTTCCTTATTCAAATTCCAAATATTAACCTCTTCATTCAAGTCGGAAAGTCGTACTATTTCCTCCACCTCAATAGATTCATTTCCTGACACTTCTACGTTTTTAACATTGCTGAGCCCGCTCTGCATGTACAGCATTCCTACTATGGCAAGAAAGAAAACAGAAATATATATAATCAGCCTTTTACGGGCTCTTTTTTTACGCTGCTCTTTCAGCTGGGGAAGTTTATCCTCCATATCGATTACTGTTTTATTAACCATTTCTGCTCTCCCCCGTCTTTCTTAAAAACTATATTATCTTTACCTGCCAAAACCATATGGAATATAACCATTAATTCATTTACAAGCGGGTTTCAGTTCTCTCTTTCAAATCATCGGCATGAACAGTCTCCGCTATTTTTCTCCAGACATTGAAGATGGAGAGACATCACACAAATTATCGAAAGCCCGGTTTTTTCAGCCGTATTTTTTCTTCCGGAAAATAATCTGCTTTTACTGATAAAACCTTTGCTTTGGCTAAGTTAAAGTTCATCGTTGGCCGCTCGAGGAAGCCAGGATTTCTTCAAACATGCTGAAGATGGTAGAATCTGCAGACACCATTATATTAACCCGAAGCTGTAAAGAGCCTTTTTATTTCATTCATTTTAATAGTTTTTTTATTTCCTTCGTTAGCAGGGTGGCTGATTCGGGGACCCCTGCTTCCAAAGCTTTCTTTTTCATTAACTGCTGATTATCTGCTGACAGTCCGTGTTGAATTGCCTGCGTGAGCGAATCTGCATTCAGTACGTTTTCTTCGATTAGAACTGCAGCCCCCTTGTCCACCAGTGCCTTGGCATTTTTATATTGATGGTTATTAGTCACATACGGACTAGGAATAAGTATAGAGGGAAGACCTAAAGCTGTCAGTTCTGCGAGTGTAGTCGCTCCAGCACGTGCGACAACTAAATTCACTTCTTTTAGAAGGGAAGGCATATCCTCAATATAAGGAACAGCTTTTAATTTTTCGGTTTCTTTCTCCTTGAGCTCAGCAGCTATTTCCTCGTAGTGAACTTCCCCTGTAACATAAACTACCTGAAAATCCTGACCGTTCCAGGATGGGAAAGCTGACATAACCGCTTCATTGATAGGCCTGGCTCCTCTACTTCCACCAACGACAAGAACTGTAGAAAGCTCATTTGAAAGACCGAGAGCTTCAAGAGCCCTGCCGCTCACCGCTGTTTTTGCAGCTTCACTCGCTCTGGGATTGCCCGTGAACACGACTTTTTCTTTTGGGAAATAATTTTCCGCTTCATTAAAAGATACAGCAATTCTATCAACATATCTGGCGAGAAATTTGTTAGTCAGACCAGGTACGCTGTTCTGTTCATGGATAATCGTCGGTACGCCTGCTTTGGCAGCAGCGTAGACAACGGGCCCGCATACGTAACCACCTGTCCCTATTACGATATCGGGCTTGAACTCCCTAATATATTTGCGGGCTGTTTTTACAGCTTTTAAAAAGCGCATTACAGTTTTAAAGTTCTCTGCACTTAATTTTCTGCGAAAACCTGTAATATGAACACTTTTAAAGTTAATACCGGCTTTGGGTACAATCGAAGCTTCCAGACCCTTATCTGTTCCCACGTATAAAAATTCAGCTTCCTGCTCGTTTTCCAGATGACGTATTAAAGCGAGTGCCGGATAAATATGCCCTCCTGTTCCGCCTCCAGATATTAACACCTTCATTTATTTTGCCCTCCATTGCTATTTTCAGCTGTCAGCTGTTCCACTATCCGAATAAATGATTCTCCACGTTCTTCAAATGTACGGTACTGATCCCACGACGCACAGGAAGGTGAGAGTAAAATTACTTCTCCACCTTCAGAATATTCCACGGCTTCTTTTACGGCGTCTTTGAGAATTTCAAAGGTGTTTACGTTTTTCACCCCGGATTGCCGGGCAGTTTCCGCAATTTTTTCTGCCGTCTCACCATAAGTAAATACTGCTTTTACCTTCCCCATATACTGTTTCAGCTCATCAAATGAAAGACCCCGGTCCAGCCCCCCGCCTAGGAGAATGACAGGTTCTTCAAACGCTTTTAGAGCTGTAATAGTCGCAGGAACATTTGTTGCTTTTGAATTGTTATAAAACCGGCGGCCATCCCACTCTTTTATAAATTGAAGGCGGTGTTCCACCCCGCTGAACGTTCGCAGAACTTTGCGGATTTGAGCTGTACTCGCCCCTCCAATGCTTGCGGCAGCTGCTGCTGCGAGTGCATTAGCCGTATTGTGCTCTCCTGGAAGAGAAAATTCTTTTAAGCTGAGCAGTTCTTTTCCAAAAAGCCAGATAGCCTGTTTTTTTACGCACGCTCCTTCAGGAAGATCATGCTTTAAAGAAAAAGGGACTTTATGTGCAGGTGAATCTTTAACCATTTCTACTACGACAGGATCGTCCTCGTTGTAAACGAGGTAATCATCGGATGTCTGGTATCGGAAAATTTGTTTTTTTGCACGAATATATTCGTCTCTCGATCCATGATAATCCAGATGAGCATCAATTAGATTCAGAAGTACAGCTACATTCGGCCTGAACGTATCAATTCCAAGAAGTTGAAAGCTGGAAAGCTCCATTACAAGAACATCGGAAGAAATCGTGTTCTGTACAGCTTCTGAAACAGGTCTGCCTATGTTACCTGCTACTACTGCCTTAGGTCCATCTTCTTGAAACATTTCTCCAATATAGGAAGTCGTCGTTGTTTTACCGTTTGATCCGGTAACCGAAATTATAGGGCAGTCAGCAGCATCGAAGGCAGGCTGAATTTCTGTCAATACTGGTATTCCAAGATGAACCGCTTTCTCAACTATAGGATGATCATAGCGGATGCCCGGATTTTTCACGAGAGCCTTAAGTCCACTGTGTAAAAGTTCGGGTGGGTGCCCGCCACATACTACTTTAATCCCTAGTTTTTCAAGCTCCTGCGCCTGAACATTTCCCTCATAAGGAGCATGGTCGTTTGCCGTAACATCAGCGCCGAGCTTGTAAAGCAGCCTCGCCGCCTCCGTCCCGCTCCGTGCAAGTCCCAGAACAAGCACCTCTGTATTTTTCCATCTTGTTTTTGTTTTCATTTTTATAATCCTACCTCCAGCCAGATTCCTGCAGCAGCGAGTAATCCCCCGACCGCCCAGAAAGTAAGTACAACACGCCATTCACTCCATCCGGAAAGTTCGAAGTGATGATGCAGGGGACTCATTTTAAAAATACGCTTTTTGCGGAGTTTGTACGATCCTACCTGAAGCATAACAGAAAGGGTTTCGATAACAAAAACTCCTCCTACAACTACAAGCAGAAGCTCTGTTTTTGTAAGAATAGCAATCATTGCCAGCGCCCCTCCGAGAGCAAGAGACCCTGTATCCCCCATAAAAACTTTAGCCGGATGAGCGTTAAACACGAGAAAGCCGAGCACTGCTCCGACTACAGCGATGGAAAAAACTGATACCGTCCATAATTCGAAAACGGCAGCGACGATCGTAAAAGCTGTAAATGCCACAGCTGCTGTTCCAGCTACAAGCCCGTCAAGCCCATCAGTTAAATTCACAGCATTGCTTGCACCGACAAGCATCACAATAATAAGCGGGAAATACAGCCAGCCGATATCCAAGCTCCAGGCAGTACCCGGCACTGCAATCTCTGTGGAAAGTCCCGTCTGAACAAGTACGAAATAAACTACCGCACTGATAGCCACCTGACCTAAAAATTTCTGTTTCGATGTGAGACCGAGATTTCTTTTTTTAGCTACTTTTATATAATCGTCAAGAAAACCGAGCAGTCCAAAACCGAGTGTTACGAGCAGTAGAAGCCACAATTCCACATTAATAGTATGGAACTGCCCTGCAATAATGACAGACCCGATAGCAAGAGAAAATATTATCATTAACCCTCCCATCGTAGGCGTTCCTGTTTTTTTCCGATGGGACTCCGGCCCTTCATCTCTGATACTCTGGCCGAATTTCAGCCGCCTAAGAAAAGGTATAAACACCGGTGATAAAAATACTGTAAGCAAAAACGATAACAATAAGGCAAAAAACAGCCCATTTTCAAACATAAAACTTTCCCCTCTCTACTCTCTGTTCAATTCATGTAAAATTTCATATATTAAAGCCCGGTTAGCACCTTTGTAGAGCATCACGTTGGGGCCATTCATCGCTTCGCGCAGATCCTCCACCGCTTCTATATGAGTTTTGTAATATCTGCTTATTAAATCTTCTCTCCCGGATCTTTGCAGAGCATCATGGACCCAGAAAGCCTTTTCTCCGACAGAAAATACGTCCGTAACAGCAGTAGTAATATGTTCTGCAAATAATTCGTGGACAGATTTATGAGTCCGGTCTGCCTGAAAGCCTTCATCAATAACAAGGATTCGTCTTTCATACGGCTGAATATGGGAAAGCCAGCCGAGGGCATAATCGAGATCCGCCTGTTCCATGGCTTCCGCCTCAAAAAGAACAAGTCCTTCTGCTTTTGTATTCAGCGTCTGATAGCCAAACGTTTCCGGCGTCAATAGATCAACAGGCGCATCCGTATTTTCTGTGGTCATTCGGTACACTTGACTTGCAGCTTCAAGCAGAGGACGATAACTTTCAATCCACGGAGGAATGTTTAAACCCTGAGAAGCCGGCATAGGAGGATTAACTGAAATACGTATCGTTTCCTTCATTCCTTCGAGAATGTCTGCCTCCTCCAGTGATTTCCCTCTGTAATAGCTTATAAGCGCTATGTCAGGCTGTAAAAGGGAAGCTCTTTCGTGCATTCGTACACTGCTTTCTACTGCTTCTATAAATACAATTTCAGTATCTATATCCAGGGAAAGTACTATTTCAGCTGTTTCTGTCCCCCTGCTTTCCTGCTCTTTTATAAAGGCTGTACGCCGTCCCCCCGTCCATGCTTTCAGCACCCTGAGAAGAATAGAAGCAGTATAGTCCCCCTCAACAAACACAATATCTGCTCTATGGTCATTCAGGTATTGCACAGCTAGTTCACGGCAGAGACCTTCTGGATCCAAGCTCATAAATAAAGGGAAATCGTCAGGAAGGGTAGCGGGTACCGGCTCATCAAGATGCCATAAAGCACCTGCCGCTCCGCTTTCTACTGCTGCTTCAATAAATTGATGACCATCATATCGCGAATCTTTCTTTGCAACAAAAAGTGTGCCTTCTTCGACATCGTAAATGCTGCTTACTACTTTAGGGAAAACCAGCTCCTTTTTATTACCGACTGATCTGTCTGCCAGCTGCTGCAATTTGGAAGATGTTACGAATGCTGTCATTATTCCCACTCCTTTAAGGCTTCTTCGGCAACTAGACGGTCATTAAAGTCAAACCTATCGCGGCCTATCTCCTGATAAGTTTCATGTCCTTTCCCGGCAATAAGTACCACATCTCCTTCATCTGCATGTTTCACAGCTTCGAAAATAGCTTTTTTTCGATCTTCTATAACTGTATAGGAAGTTCCAGACATTCCTTTTTCCATATCTTTGATAATATCTCCCGGTTCTTCCAGGCGCGGGTTGTCTGAAGTAAGATAGACATGGGTGCTGTGACGTTCAGCCTCTGAAGCCATAAGGGGCCGTTTGGCCTTATCCCGGTTTCCACCGCAGCCTACAACTGTATATATACTCTTTTCTGTTATTCCGCTGATGGTTTCCAGAACGTTGTTCAGGCTGTCCGGTGTATGAGCATAATCCACGATGACATGAACTGGAACATCAGACAATACCGGTTCAAACCTCCCGGTCACTCCCCGCAGTCCGGATAGAAGAGGAAGAATACTTTCCCATTTATAGCCAGCTCCATAAAGAGCAGACGCTGCAGC
>PWLM01000083.1 GCA_003560495.1 Bacillus sp. (in: firmicutes)
ATGACGGGAGAAAAGACACAAAAATGAAAGGCAGCGAAAAATATAAAAATAGTGTTGTTCCCGGACAAGCAGAACATACCTTCGCAGCAAGAGGACATGAACGTTGGCCAAATAAGACCAAAAAAGGAAAGCGAGGCCGCAACAAACGCACAGTCTGGAAAGTCAACACAAAACCATTCCCCGAAGCGCACTTTGCCGTTTATCCGGTAGAACTGATAGAGCCTTGCATACTAGCTGGAAGTAGTCCGCAGGCTTGCGAGAAATGCGGTGCGCCGTGGGAGCGGGTGGTGGAGATTAAAGAAAAAGGCAGTTATGAATATAGGAATTATGCCGAACAAGTAAATAAACCAAACCAAAGGGGCGGTGGTTATATTGCAGACAAAAAAGGCACCACCGGCTGGCAACCGACCTGCGACTGCGACAATGAAGGCGAAGGCAAGTCTATCGTGCTCGATCCATTCATGGGGGCAGGAACTACAGCATATACCGCACTCAAACACGGTAGAGACTTTATCGGTTTTGAGTTAAATCGGGAATATATAAATATCTCTTATAAACGGCTAGGCGAGCTTGACAAGCAGTATTATGACCGGATACCAGAGGACATGAGACCAGCGCAGCAGAGGCTTATATGAAAGGAGAACGGTCATGGCCATAAAAAGCGCAACACAGAAGGCCAAAGAGTTCTTTAATAGCGGCAGATCAGATATTAAGCGGTGTCGGCAGTGTTATAAGCCGTTGTATGCTAATAGCTTTAGTTTGGAGAAGCGTAAGTATGTTTGTCCTAAGTGTGGGTGGGAGGGGGAGTGAAAAATGGCAAGGCCAAGAAAAGAGGGTATGGATTATTTCCCGCACGACGTTGACGCTTCAAATGATAAAAAAATAGAGGCCCTGCGTTCTTTATACGGCAATGACGGCTATGTCTTTTACTTTATAATGTTAGAAGAAATTTATAAGGAAAAAGAGTTTCAATTAGACGTTTCTGACGCAGAAACTAGAGAAGAAATGTTTCAGATACTCGCCAGTAAAATTCAGATATCCGCAGAAAAGTTCAAGAAAATGCTAGACACCGCTTTTAGGTGGGAGGCATTCAACAAAAAATGGTATGAAGAGGAAGGAATTATTACTAGTAATGGTATTAAGAAAAGGGCCGCCGTTGTAGTCAGCAAGCGGGCCCAAATGAGGGAAAAATATCACAAAGAAAAGCAAAAAGTTTCTGACGCAGAAACCGGGGAAGAAAGTACACAAAGTAAAAGTAAAAGTAAAAGTAAAGTAAAAGAATATAAAAGATCTATAGTCGAGAAGGTCGTCCCCCACCTAAACAAAAAAATAGGTACCCACTACAAGACCACCACAAAAAAAACCACAAAAAAGATAAGTGCTAGGATAGACGAAGGCTTTAAACTCGAAGACTTTATAGCTGTTGTAGATAAAAAGGTCGCGGAGTGGAAAGGCACTGAATACGAGAAATATTTAAGACCAGAAACTCTTTTTGGTACTAAATTTGAAAGTTATTTGAACCAGAAAATAGAAAATACAAACGATAAAAATTTCAAAAGGAAGGAGATCCTTAAATGACACCCCAGGAATTAGCGGCAAGACATTTCAGGGAATATAAAATGCGCGGCGAAGAAATAGTTCCTACATATTGCCCTTTTTGTGAGGGAGGCAAGAAAAACGAAAAACATACTTTTGGCATGAATGCAGAAACCGGGGCATATAACTGCAAGCGGGCTAATAGTTGCAATGTGAGTGGTTCTTTTTATGACCTATGTAAACATTTTGGAGAACACCCGGAAGGTATGAAGGTCAATGACGCTATTAGAGAGAGACCACCTAAGAAAAAGCAATGTAAAAAGCCAAATGTAAAGACCAGGGACCCAGGGACCAAGGTTGAAAAATACTTGAAGTTGCGTGGCTTTTCCTCTAATACCTGGCAGCGGCGAAAAGTTTCAGAGAAAGATGGTAATATGGTTTTTCCTTATTACGAAAATGGAGAATTGGTCCTTGTTAAATATCGAGTACCGTCAACCAAAGAAAAAAGAATATGGCAGGAAGGAGGAGGTAAGCCTGTTTTATGGGGAATGGATGACTGTGATCCAGGTCTACCGCTAGTTATTACCGAGGGAGAAATGGACACATTGGCGCTAGACGAAGCTGGTGTAAGAAATGCTGTTAGTGTTCCTTTTGGTGCTGAAAACCACGAATGGATCAAGAATTGTTGGGAATTTATTGACCAGTTTAAAAAAATAATTATTTGGCCGGACAGGGACGAAGCCGGACAGGATATGCTGGAAGCTATTATCCCCAGACTTGGGGAGTGGCGTTGCTTTGTTGTTAATAGCAAGCATAAAGACGCAAATGTGCAGTTATACAAAGAGGGTAGAGAAACGGTTAAAGAGGCTGTAAACAACGCTGAAGAGGTACCAATAAAACGACTGGTAAAGTTATCAGAGGTAAAAACATTGGACCCGGCCAAAATGGAAAGGTCATTATCAGGGATAAGCGGCATTAACAGGTATTTAGGCGGCTATATTTACGGTACTATAACGGTTTGGACCGGGGATAATGCAGCTGGAAAGAGTTCTTTTTTAGGGCAGGAAATGATCGAGTGCATAGAACAGAATATTCCAGTGGTTATATATTCGGGGGAGTTGCCCCATGGAATGTTGCGTTATTGGTTGCACCTACAAATGGCTGGCGTTGAAAATATTCGTGTCAAAGAAGACTATTTTGTAAAAGGCAAGGAAGTTTATTATGTCCCTGAAAGAACAGAAAAATTTATGCAGGCATGGTATGAGGAACGGTTTTATTTGTATGACCACTTGAAGTCTACAAGACCAGAAGACATTATAGAAGTTTTTACTAGTGCTGCAAGACGTTATGGTTGCAAGGTTTTTCTTGTAGATAATTTAATGGCTGTTAATTATGGCGGCAGCAAAGGGGAGTATTATCACCGGCAGAGTGAGTTTGTTACCAGGCTGAAAGAGTTTGCGGACAAGTTTAGCTGTCATGTGCATATTATAGCGCACCCGAACAAGACCAAGGAGGGCAAGTTAGGCAAGGACGATATTGCAGGCCTTAAAGAGATAACAAACAAGGCTGATAATGTTATGGCCGTGCATAGAATTGAGGACGAAAACAGGGATAGCTTTGACGAAGAAGTGCAAGACTGCAACACAGTTATTGACGTTCTCAAGTCTAGGATATATGGAAAACAGAACGTAAGCGTGGGGTTAATGTTTTCTGAAATGAGTAAGAGGTTTTATATGCATTCTAGTCCCGAAGGAGAGGACCGGCGCTATAGTTGGGCCGAATACGGCAAGCAAAAGGAGTTGGCTGCAAATGGATAGAGTTTATGAGAAGTTTGAGGCCGCTTATCTATCTTGGGTTTCATGTCGCAGGTATCACGAAGAAATAGACAGGGAAGAGGCTAATAGACTTTTGGGGAAGGTTGACGAGTTGCGGGTTGCATATCTCAATGGGAAAAAGGGAGGAGAAAAAGAAATGACCGAACTCAAGGACCAGATAGAAAAAGCCAAGTTTGAACTTGAATTAGCCGAAAACCAGTATCGCCACGCAAGCGAGAGATACCAGGACGCAGCATGGCACAGGTTGACAGCGGCGCAACTGAGGCTTAATGCGCTTATTAAGGAGTACAAGGAGGTGTGCTATGAGACAACATAAGCTGGTTATTCCTGGCGTGTTTCCTACTCTCAACGAACTTATAGATATGTCAAAACGGCATTGGGCGGAGTATGCGAAAATAAAGAAGACTAATACACATACGGTAGCCTGGATAGCTAAGAAACTTCCAAAAATGGAACGGATATATCTCGATATTACCTGGTACTGCAAGGACCGCAGGAAGGACCTGGACAACATTTCTGCGGGAATTAAGTTTCTCCTTGACGGGCTTGTAGAAGCAGGCGTAATACCGAACGACGGCTGGGGAGAGGTTGCAGGTTTTTCTCACTCGTTTGCAGTGGACAAGCAAAACCCGCGAGTAGAAGTGGTTATTGAGGAGGTTGAGGCTTAATGGCAAGGGCGGCAGTCATACCAACGGAACAGCTATTACAGGAGTTAGAGGCCAAATACTGGAAGTTAGGGCGGTTTCCCAGCGTTGAAGATATTGAGGCCGATCCCGACATGCATAACAGCAATACTTACATGAAGCGAATTGGCTTGCAAAAAGCCAAGCGGGTCATAATGCAGAGAATAAGGGAGGCAGGAGTCTTTGACGACGGCGAGTCTTGAAGAGATCATGACCTTGTACCAGGATAAGCGCAACCTGGAAGCCAAGAAGGCAGAGGCGGAGTCGCAGCTCAGGCGGTGGCAGAAGATCCGAGAGGCAACCGAGGACCAGATAGACCGTATACGAGAGGAGATACAGCGAATAAGCAGGGAGTGAGTACATATGCCAGCGAAAACGCAGTGTCCGGTTATTATAACTAACCATGCTTACGAGAGGTGGTGTGAGTATATCGGGCCGACACCGAAAGGGATAGTTAAGCGGATAGTAAGAGATAAGGCCAGGGGACCGGGGAGAGTGGCCCGGGGGTTAGGCGAGGTCGTGAAGGTTCCGATCCGCGGTGCTATGTATGCGGTGTGTGAGTTTTGTCCGGGACACCAGGGGGGAGGAATTAAGGTTGTTACATTCCGCTATCCAGACCGGTACTATGAGGAGGGGCGAGTGCCGTACTACAGCAACGAGGAAGGGGCTGTTGACGGTGAGGTCCAAGGAATTTAGACGGGCTGAGGCTGCACTATATAATTATCCTGAGAGATCTGACGAGGTAGAAAGGATAGAAGGACAAGCCTTGGGTGCGATACATAATTCTAGCGTCTCCGCGCACCAGCGGACCGACTGCCATACTTCCAGTGTCGAGAGGGGGGCAATAATGCTTGCCGACGCAAAGGACCTGG
The DNA here is from genome assembly GCA_003560495.1 of Bacillus sp. (in: firmicutes). Taxonomy (GTDB): domain Bacteria; phylum Bacillota; class Bacilli; order Bacillales; family Salisediminibacteriaceae; genus Alkalicoccus. The sequence goes on from PWLM01000083.1 coordinate 4,927, forward strand.
ACGAGTGGAGGAAGGAGACCAGGGCGGTTAAGCGGGCTTATGACGGGTTGAAGTGGAAGGAGAAAAAGCTGGTGCGCCTCAAGTATTGGGACAAGGAGAGCTTGTGGCGTACACAAGAGCTGGCGAAGGAGTTGCAGGTTAGCCGGTGGACCGTGGGGGAGTGGAGGAAAAATGTTGTGGAGGCAGTTTGGGAGGAATTAATAAAGCAGGGAATAGGTGGGAGGCGGACAAAATAACGTTTTGTTGGGGCTGGTATGTTTTTCTTATGGTTTTATACCTTGC